>JAIQZR010000172.1 GCA_021777035.1 Candidatus Scalindua sp.
ACAGAGGGGAAGAGCTTTTATCTTTTAATTCATTTTGTATGTTCTTTGAATCAAAATGCCATCTGCCTTTACACGGACTAGCAAATGTTGTTCTAAACCGTTTGATTAAAAATTCATATTATTGTATGATGGGCTCCTGAAAGAGTGAATTTAAATTATTATAGATAAGGGTTTGAGAAGAATTATGTATACACCTTATGTGAAACTGCCTTTAGTTAATCTTGAAGCCCAAAAGGTTGAAAGTCGTAGAAAAAGTAAGGCGCCGTCAGAGGAGTCCATAAAACAGGACAATGAAGACGCCAGGAAGATAATGAGTGTCGCAGAAATGGATGGGCATGTGAGCCCGGATAGTAAGATTGAGGCTGATGAAAAGTACCTGGTTGAAACTATGTCAGGTGAAGCACAAAATAAGTCCTCTAAAAATGCCGGCATGGGAGGTTTGCGAAAGCCCCATTATACACGCCTTTTTGCGTTTGATAATAAATTGTTATTCCACGCGGCCTGCTGCCTGCCTCTGACAGTTATTGCCGCTAACCTGGATGGCAATACTGTGTCAGGGAGAATTGTGTACCATACACACTCTGACACGGATGGTGGAAAACTAATCTATGAGTTCCAGGGAGTAGGTTCCGAATTGATAATTGATGTAAAACGCGGTGACAGCACAAGGGCGCAACGTCTTGTCTTTAAGATATGAATGAACCGTACATCAAAAAACCTGTAGTTCATATTCATGCGAGATTCATGTTAATTCCGGAGTCTTATCGTGTTCTTTTACAAAACACAAAAGTACAATTCCAATAATAAAGAAGCCTACCAGTGACAAAATGGCAAGTCGTGACGTCCCAGTAATTTGGCGAATAATACCAAATACAAATGGCCCCCATATAGCCGAGAATTTTTCAAAAACAGAATAAAAACCAAAAAACTCTGCAGATTCCTTTGCAGGAATCATTGCACTATAAAAAGACCTGCTTATGGCTTGAGAACCACCAAGCACCAGGCCTACCGCCATCCCCAGTATCCAGAAGTCAAGAGCGCTGGTTATTATATATGCATAGCACAATATACATAACCAGAGTAACAAAACAAAAATCAATATTCTCTTAGCACCAAAAGTCCTGGAAATTCTGCTGAATAACAGAGCACCACCTATACCAATAAATTGTACCAGCAAAAGAGTACCTAAAAGTGTTTCATTTTTAAGTCCCAATTCATCCTTCCCATAAATAGTGGCCATCCTGATGACTGTATGTATACCGTCATTATAGAACATAAAGGCCAGAAGAAAGATAACAAGATTACGGTGCCTTTTAACGCTTACAATAGTGAACCATGTTCGTGATACGCCAGCTTGTATGTGGGCCAATAAATTATTGTTACCTGGATAATGCAGAGAAGATGTTCTGTCATTTCTGGGTTCGTGCAGCCAGACAAGCGTAATCACTGAAAATCCTGCCCACCAGACTCCTGAAAACAGCAGGCTTATTCTCACTGCCATTGTTTTCTCAATGCCGATTCTATTGTGAGTCATGATTAAGACGATACAGATTAAGAACTGAAGGCCACCTCCAAGATATCCGTAGGCGTAACCTCTGCCTGAGATCTGATCAATTTCGCCCCTGGGAGCAATGTGTGGGAGAAAAGCATCATAAAATGTATTTGCACTGATAAAGCATGTATTGGCGAAGAAAAAGAGAACCATAGTCATCCACACATCACCGCTCTGACAGAAAAACAAGAGCGTGGTAAACAGACTGCCGCCAAAGCAGAAGGTCATCAAGAATTTCTTCTTTGATCCTGAGATATCTGCTATTGCACCTAGTATAGGAGCCGTTAAGAACACGATAAACGCAGTCGCCCCAGCCAGAAAGGCCCATAGTGTGGTCGCATTGGTAGATACATCAATCCCACAGAATCTGAAAACCAATCCATCAGATGGGACGATAACAGTGACAAAGTATATGGGTAGAAGAGCGGCGATGACTGTTGTTGCAAATGCCGAATTTGCCCAATCGTACATGCACCACGCAAAAATATTTCTTTTTTTATCACTAATCATAGACACACTTTTTAACCGAAAATATCACAGTTATCAAAACAAATAAATTCCAAATGTAATTATTTTTTTTCCTGGATTATTTATGTATAATCCACTTTCAAATAAGATATAAATATTCAGTCTAAGAAATGTCAAAGTTGGCCTTTTTTCAAAGTGGGTATTGCGATAATTGAATAACAGCATGAACAGAAAAAAGTATGAGAGTAAAAGCGTTGTATCAAGCTATATCAATATGAGACTACAGAATCCCGAAGTCATGATTCTGGTAAAACACAGAGAATCAATTGTAGGTAAACATGTACTTGATATTGGATGTGGTAGTGGCAGGACAACAGCAGTTTTAAAGAACCTGAGCAGTAGTTATGTTGGCCTTGATTACTCATTAGAAATGGTAGAATCATGCAGGAAAAGATTCGAAAATGTTCGTTTTGTACATGGTGATGTGAGGAACATGAATGAATTTGAAGACGGAGAATTTGATCATGTAATGTTCTCATTCAATGGCCTCGATTCAATTAACCATGAGAGTCGACTTAAAGGTTTGATGGAGATACGCAGGGTGCTTAAAGAGAATGGCCTTTTTGTTTTCTCCTCGCATAATAGAAATCACCAATACGCAATCTCACGACCAAAAGTGAAATTTTCAACTACGCCGTGTAAACAAACCGGTAATTTTATAAAATTTTTCAAGTCCATGCGTAATCGTTCAAGGAACAAAGGCTATCAGGTATTTAATGATCAATATGCAATCATAAACGATGTAGCGCATCATTATGCAATGCTGACGTATTATATTGATAAAGAGAACCAGGTAAAACAACTTGAGTGTGCAGGATTTGAGGCTATTGAAATGTATGATACTCTTGGAAATATGTTAAACCCGGACAGTGATGACAAGGACAGTGCATGGATTTACTATGTAGCAAGAAAGACTACACAAAAAGCATTTGACTAAAAGGAGTGTGACAAGCTATCAATCACGCAGTAGGGTGGACATACGTCCACTCTACTAACACGTAATCCTGACACTTTTGAAACCACATTCAACGAGAAGGAAGAAAAACAATATCTTATGAAGTTTGAATAATTTTAATTATCGTACGGATTAATGTCACCAACATCAAAGTTTTTCATATTGTATTTTCTTTCATCATCTGCCTCAATACCAGCATACTCAACAGCATCAAATCCATAACTGCCTTTGCCGACTTCAACCCCTTCATAACGTTCTTCGTCCTCTTTGCACTTAATACAAAGGCTTACGAATGGTATGGCCATTAAACGTTGTTTATTTATGCTCGTACCACAGTTATCACAGTTACCGTACTTACCTTTTTTGATTTTCTTCAATGCATTGTCTATCTGTTCTATCTCTTTGGCCTCTCCTTGCGCAATAGACATTACAATCTCGTCTTCAATCAGATTAGACGCCAAATCGGCAGTATCTGAAAGCCTGTCAGTACCGGAATTTCTAAACTCATTCAACCTCAACTTAACCTCTCTTAAGAGGTAATCTCTTCTATCTTTAAGTCTATCCGTCAATTGATTTAAGAATTTTTTACTCATTTTAAGATTCCCTATATAAATAATGAAAAATATATTATTGCCGTTGTATACGACGTTATATGCACTGCTGTGAGCGATGTCGTATGCAATAATCGCACACAACATACCGTTTCTTCTGCATTTGTGGCGATTATACTAAAATTAAAATCGATTTCAACAATTAATTAGCAATATATATACCAATTTAAATATAATAACCGAAATAGATGCCTGAAGGTTTCATAAATTACGATAATATGGGTAATAAATCATAAATTTAAGCGTAATTTGGTATCTATTCACCGCAAAGACGCAAAGGACGCAAAGTTGATATTTAAAAGAAATACTTATGTAACGATTATGAGAACTGCATATTTTTCTGACAAATATTCTTCTGTTCCACTTTTTTATGTTTTTCTTTGCGATCTTTGCGTCTTTGCGGTGATAAAATAGTTACTAAATTTGCTTTTTTTTTGAAAACCGTAAAGCATGAGATTATATAACGAAAATTTTTCTTGAAATAATTTCGCTCCTGTGGTCAATAATCGCCACTTTACGGGCTTAATTTTCTTCATTCTATGTAAAGGTCCTTTTGGTATAATGGCCTGCCGTAGTAGATCGATTTCAAGGACGAGCACAAAGGATTATTTAAACATAGTTTCCATTATCACTTAATTGACAAATTATGAGCAGCTTAATAGCCATAGTAGATGACGAACAGGATATTGTTGAACTGGTGTCTATTCATCTAAAAAAAGCGATGTTCAAGACCAAGGGGTTTTCTGACGCTGAAGGTTTGTATCGCTTTCTTGGTCTGTCAGGCGGACAATGCCAGGCAAACGAACAAATACCGAACCTTATCATCCTGGATTTGATGTTACCAGATGCTGATGGAATTGAAATATGTAAAAATCTTAAAAGCAAAGACAAATATTCTACAATTCCCATCATAATGCTTACGGCAAAGGGAGAAGAGACAGACAAAATCCTGGGATTAGAATTTGGAGCAGATGACTATGTAACCAAACCGTTTTCTCCAAGAGAGCTGGTTGCCAGGGTAAAAGCCGTGTTAAGAAGGCACCAGAAAGTTAACGAGTCCGGGGAACTGAATGTCGGTGGAACATTAATCATAGACACTGAAAAGCATGAGGTTACAGTTGAAGGAGACAAAATAGATTTAACTTCTACTGAATTCAGAATATTAAAACTTTTTGTCTCAAACAAGAGTAAAGTATTTTCGAGATATGATATCTTAGATCATCTATGGGGAGACGAGAAAATTGTTTTAGATAGAACCATAGATGTTCATATCAAAAATTTAAGAGACAAGCTGGGCGAGGCGGGACAGTTTATAAAGAATATTAGAGGCATAGGTTATAAATTGGAAGAATGAAAAATTCAATTTTTATAAAAATATTTAGTGGATACCTGCTCATCGTTATCGTAATCCTCGCTATCACGTTTCCGCTCTCTTTCAGAGCAATAAGGCATCATCATGTAGAGACATTAACCAATAATCTGAAAAATCTCTGCATTACGTTAAAACTGCAAATATCCCCACATCTTGAAAACAACCGGATTGAAGATCTGGACACCCTCATAAAGAAGTTGGGCAAACAGATAGACACAAGGATTACCGTGATAAGCCCTGAAGGCGTGGTCTTTGCCGATTCTGAGAAAAACCCGGAAGCAATGGAGGATCACAAGAACAGGATTGAGATAATACAGGCAATTAAATACGGTTTTGGAACATCGTTAAGATATAGTGCATCAGTAAAAGAGGAAATGCTATATGTCGCTATCCCGATTATAGAAAACGGTGAAAGCTTTGGAGTTTTAAGGGCGAGCCTTTTTTTAAAAGAGATAAATACCCTGCTCAATAAATTAAAAATTAACATCATTACGATTGCTGTAATAATTGTCATGATTTTGTTAGTAGGCGCTTTCCTGTTTTCACGTAATTTTTCAAGACCCCTTAACGAATTAAGTGCCGCTTCCCGCAAAGTTGCTCAAGGGGATTTCAGCACAAAAGTATTCCTTAAAAGTAGAAACGAAATAAAAGGACTGGCAGATAGTTTTAATTATATGACAGATCAGATCAATACTTTATTTACACAACTATCCTGTCAGAAAGAAGAACTAAATAGTATTTTATCATCGATCAATGAAGGGCTTTGTGTCATAGACAAAGAAGGGTCTATCTCAATCAGTAATGAGAGTTTTAGAAAAACTGTGCAAAATGACCTGGTGAAAGGGAAATTATACTGGGAAGTATTAAGAAAAACCAGTTTTGATGAATTGGTAAAAAAAGTAAGAAGCGAGAAAAAAAGCATAGTTGACGAAATAGAATTAAATAACAGGATCTTTTTATGTAGCGCTACTTTCTGCTTTAATAAAGAAGAGATAGTGGTAACCCTGCATGATATAACAAAGATCAAGGATCTGGAAAAGACAAAAAAGGATTTTGTAACAAATGTTTCACATGAGCTACGTACTCCGCTTACGGCAATAAAAGGATTTGTAGAAACACTGCAAGACACAAATAATGACGATGAAAATCAACATTACCTTAATATCATTAAAAGGCATACTGACAGGGTCATAAGGATTGTTAATGATTTGCTGTTACTATCAGAGCTTGAGGGAAACTCTGACAGACTGGAACTGGAAGATGTAAATCTACAGGACTTAATAGAAAATATCTTAAAAATATTTGAACAGAGATTAAAGGAAAAGAACCTGGTCTTAAAATTTAATGCAGAGAGGAATTTGCCTGTTATCAAAGCTGATCCTTTTAAACTGGAACAGGTGTTTATCAACCTGGTTGATAATGCTGTTAAATATACGGAAAGAGGAGAAGTTGTGATTTCCTTAAGTCGTAATAATGAGATAGTAAAAATAGAAATACAGGATACCGGAATATGTATCCCCCGGGAACATTTATCCAGAATATTCGAAAGATTTTATGTAGTAGACTCCTCAAGATCCAGAAAGTTGGGAGGAACCGGTTTAGGTTTGTCAATAGTAAAACACATTGTGCTCTTACATAAAGGAAAAATTGATGTTAAGAACATTCCGGGAACAGGCACCAGTTTTATTATTACTCTGCCGATAAACTTCTCATAATTCCCGATAGCTGTAAACGTGTACACCGGGACTGATGCTCAATTCCACAAATAGTTACGGGATTTTATGAAAATGCGTAGAAACGTTATAAAAATAATACAACTATCAGCATATTGGCCTTTTTTGCTTTTATTTAAAATTTTCTTTAATTTTAAGGTCAGAGGAGCTGACAACCTTAAAAAAGCTGACGGTTCATTTCTTATTGCCGTAAACCATGTTTCATATCTTGATCCTGTGTCGGTCTTTATTGCATTGCCATTTCGTTTCAGATACGCTCCACTCTATTACATGGCGAGTGATTATTTTTATAGGGTACTGTTCTTTTATCGTTTTGTTGGAGCCGTGCGTGCCCATGAGGGAAAGAATCTGGAACTATCCGGAAGGCCGTTAATAAATTTATTAGCCCGTGGTGAAAGAGTTGTCATATTTCCTGAAGGTGCCATAAAAAGAGGCACAAAAAGAAGGCCACGCAGGGGAATTTCTTATGTGGCAGCTCAAAGCAACAAATTTATTGTACCTCTTAAAATAGAATCAAACCTTGACGGATCTGTTAATGTTGCGGGTGGGAAAGTATTTGACCTGCTGACCGGAAAGCACTGGATAAAAATGATCTTTGGAAAACCCTTTAAAATAGAAGAAATAATCGGCAAGACACCTGAGACCCTTTCTGAATTACGAAAAGCGTCTGAAGGTGTGTTTAAAAGAATAGAAGCAGCAAATGATGGCAGGTGAAACAGGCTATTCTCCCTTGTAGGTCGGGTTTCCATACCCGACGCAACTATTCTCCCTTGTAGGTCGGGTTTCCATACCCGACGCAACCAAACGCAACCAATATTCGGCGTGCAAGAATATATCTTACTCAAACTCAAATTCATCTCCCTGACCTCTGAAATAGCAGTTTTCAGGTCTCCAGTAGCGTGATAACACCATCCGTTTAAACCGATTATTAGTTGCCAAACTACATGCCCTCTGTGTACATTTCAAGCGAAATACCCAAAACGTCGGCCAAGCCCTTTCCATAAGCAGGGTCGGCTTTCATGCAGTTGGCGATATGGCGAAGCTTAATCTCTTCGGGAGTATCTCCCATAGCACTGGCAGTGTTAGTAAAGAGTGTTTTTTGCTGTTCAGGATCCATCATCCGGAAAAGTAAGCCTGGCTGGGTGTAGTAATCGTCATCTTCACGATGGTTCCAATGATCAGCCGCTCCGTCTAAATTAAGAGGCGGTTCTGAGAACTCCGGCTGCTGTTCCCACTCGCCGTAGCTGTTAGGTTCATATCCGAGCGTACTGCCATGGTTGCCATCGACTCGCATGGCTCCATCTCTGTGGTAACTGTGAAATGGACATCGGGATGCGTTGACTGGAATCAGGTGGTGGTTCACACCAAGTCTATATCTTTGGGCATCACCGTACGCAAACAGACGCCCCTGTAACATCCTGTCTGGAGAGAAGCCAATACCAGGCACGACGCAGGCAGGGTTGAAAGCAGACTGTTCAACTTCTGCAAAATAGTTTTCCGGATTTCGATTCAGTTCTAAAACTCCTACATCGATCACTGGATAATCTTTGTGAGACCAGACTTTAGTCAGATCGAATGGATTAAAATTACATTTTTTTGACTCCTCCTCAGACATTATCTGGATTTTCATATTCCATTTAGGATATTCACCGTTATCAATGCTTTCCAGTAAATCACGCTGATGATTTTCTCTATCCTTCGCTATTATTGCTTCAGCTTCCTGGTTAGTTAAACATTTTATTCCCTGTTGTGTCTTAAGATGAAACTTGACCCAGACACGCTCGTTTTTATCATTGATAAGGCTGAATGTATGGCTGCCATAACCATTCATATGGCGATAGGAATAGGGAATGCCGCGCTCGCTCATGGTTATTGTGATCTGATGGAGCGCTTCCGGCAGCGATGTCCAGAAGTCCCAGTTGTTGTGGGAGCTTCGCATGTTTGTGCGAGGGTCACGTTTCACGGCATGATTCAGATCTGGGAACTTTAGTGGATCACGCAGGAAGAAGACTGGAGTGTTATTACCCACTAGATCCCAGTTTCCCTCCTCAGTGTAAAATTTAATTGCAAATCCACGGATATCACGCTCTGCGTCTGCCGCTCCGCGTTCCCCGGCCACCGTAGAGAATCTGGTAAAAAGTTCTGTTTTCTTTCCAATCTCAGAGAAAATCTTCGCCCTGGTGTATCGGGTGATGTCATGAGTAACGGTGAAGGTTCCATACGCTCCGGACCCCTTGGCATGCATTCGCCTCTCAGGAATAACCTCTCGATCAAAGTTGGCAAGTTTTTCCAGGAACCAGGCATCTTGCAGCAACTGAGGGCCGCGAGATCCGGCAGTCATCACATTCTGATTGTCAGGTACAGGAGCACCTGCATTAGTGGTCAGTTTTTTCTTTCTTTCACTCATGGTTTATTTCCTTTCAGTTGTTAATTTTGCACAAATTTAGAGCTGAGCATAATCCAGGTAATTAAGAGAGACACTCTTTTTTGGAGTGCAGTGACCGTGTCACTGCTTTAAAACGCATCATCACGGATGATGCACCCCATATTTTCCCCCTAATTCAATGACATTGCCCCAGACAGTCTGTTGATTAATGCGTCATTTTATTGATCGCACCGGTCGTATAGAGTAGTACTCATTGAATTTACTCCAGAACACACTTCCGTAGCACGCACTAATTGCCCATGCCGCATCGTCTCCGTAGCTGTCCCCAGTCCAGATCCAGGGTTGTTTATTATCGAAGACCATATCTATATACATATCATTAAACTTCTGCGTTGGTTCAAGAAGTGATGCCGCTTCCTCTGCAGTTGGCAAACGCCAGTCATTAAACCCCGCGTAACCCTTCAGATTCAGATTATCTACCCACCCTGCTATTTTCTCTTTGTCCTTAACTCTTTCTGAACCATTCTGGTGCCACATCAGGCCGGTAGCATGATCAATAACCACTTTTTCATACCCAATTGACATTCCCTCGTACTGATGCCGTATTGTACTGTGACCATAAAATCCCCAATCCAGCTCTTCTCGAATTTCAATATGAGGCATCGATTGTACCCGGATCACGGACAAATCTCTATATGATGATCGCAACTTCTTCCTGACCATCCTCTCCTGCCATTTAATCTCCTTAAGACGTGCCAACTCGTCCCGGTTTATAAATAGGAGCAGTTCTCCCCCCTTCTGCCATCCTTTATGCTTTAATGTTCCGAATCCAGGTGTCTGATTACCGCTTTTCTCTAATCCGATTTTTATACCTTTAAACAATTCAGATGGAATAAGAAATGGCTTCTTATTCTCTTTCAGACCCTTTATCAGGAAATATGTAAAGATACTGTTTTCACTCACTCCTTCGTCTACCACGGGTTTAATCACTCCTGAAGTTATGACCTGACGTGAGTCCTGCTTGTATGCCTGCTTTATGACCTCGTCTGAAGCTCTCGGTATCTCTTCGCTATAACTTTTCAAAACATCACCAGAGAAACACGAGTCAACAATAAGTAGAACATGCTTTGCCTTAATAGCATCAATCTTTAGATAATCATAAATATCTTTATTCGAAATCCATAAAGAGCTGTTCTCCGTACCAGCCTCAACAGGCATCCAGTTACCTTCACGATTAGCCGAATCCAAACTACTATGACCGGAATAGAATATGGTGACAGAGTCCTCAGGGCCTACCCTTCTCGTCAGATATCTCAATTTGCCAAGTATGTTCTTCCTGGTAGCCTCCTCATTATAAAGTTCGATTACATGATATTCGTCAAAAAGATATCGTTTCAGTAAAATGTCTTTTATCGCTTTTGCGTCATTCACTGAGGTGTTCAGGCGTGGCAAGTTAGTATAAGAGTCGATACCGATTATGAAGAGCCATTGGTTGCCACTGATTTCACTGCCGGTTGGAGAGACGACTCCCCCACCTTGTTCTTCAGCCGCGCTAATGGAGGAGTCGGGTATGGAAACCCGACCTGCCAGGAATAACGGTGTGAGTATTGGAAATGCGAGAAATGCAAATGAGATGATGAATGTGTGAATTAATATTAATTTTTTCATTCTTAAATATCCGGAGAGATACGGTAATTATAATAAGATTAAATATAAGGGTCGCATTATAACAATTACCGTATTAATTTACTCTAAAGAAATAAGCAAAATTGGCGCGTATAGAAACGCACCCTGCAATTATAGTTCTCTCGCTCCCCGGACAAAAGACGCCGAGGACAAGAAGTCGCGAAGAACGTAAAGAAAAAATGAACTTGATGAGACACAAAACACCACAGGAAATCGGTGCTGTAAAACGAACCCTGTTTTTATAAAAAAAGGCCGTATAAGGTTTTTACTTCTCCTTATACAGCCTTATTAATTATACATCTCTGAATTGCTACATACTGTTTCAACAAAAACTATGCATCCAGGATTTTTTCTGATGTCTCATTTTCCCAATCCATAATATAGTTGATCCCTGTAATATCAGCAGCTTCCCTGGTCAAGGCAAAGATGTCATCCCTGGTAATCTCACTAAGGTTAAATCTTCTTGATCCGGCCATTAATTGTCGAAGACCCATAGCCATCTTTTCATAATAGGAATACATACCCAATGCACCTGGAGTAACTTCACCAAACTCCTCTTTAACCTTTGATGAGTAATAGAAAATTTTCTCAAGTGAATCACCATGTTCTGATGCAGGTTTTGATATTTTACCTGCCTCGATTGCTTTTCTAGTGGTATTTCCTACCATGGTAGCACAGATTGTTGATCGAGACATGCCAACAGCCTTAACGAATGGTGCGGCCAATGCGAATGATTTGTAGATATGATCTTCAGCTGAAAGCCCACCGGCCAGGATTATATCCGGTACATACTCTCCCCTGTCTGCCAGCCTCTTACAGAAATTATAAGTCATAGCTGAAAGATAAACGGTCGGTACACCCCACTCATTCATCATTCTCCACGGACTCATACCTGTTCCGCCTCCAGCGCCATCAATGGTTAAAACATCAAGTTTGAAGACTGAGCAGAACTTGATCGCCCTTGCCAGATCAGACGGTCTATACGCACCTGTTTTCAGGAATACATATTTAGCGCCGGCATTCCTCAAATGCTCTACCTGCTGACCAAAATCATCCATTGCCTTAGGTAGATATTCTGATATTGCCTTTACCCTGGTATGTCTCTCAAAGCCCTCAACAGCACCTGTTTTAAATGCTTCCTGTATAATCGGATCTTCAGGATCAGGGATTACAATGTAGCCCCTGTTTTTCAATAGTATTGCTTTTTCCAGGTTAAAAATCTTAACTTCACCGCCTATGTTCTTGGCCCCCTGTCCCCATTTCAACTCAACGGCATCAGAACCCAGTGTATTCATACTATACTCAAGGACACCCAATCTCCAATCTTCCGGGTTAGCCTGAATAGCGATAAAGCCATAACCGTCTTTCTGGTTATCTTTAAAAGATTTAAACCTTCTTTCAAGTTCCTTGCATTCTGTAACCTTCTTATTACTGTCAAATTTAGATGTCTCATCCATCCCTACAACATTCTCACCAATTACGATTCCGGTACCACAAATGGCAGAACCGGCACCGAGATCCGCAAAGTGGTTCTTCGCAATCTGCGTAGAACCTAAACCGGTACAGATTAATGGAAATTTTAATTTAAGGCCTTTGTCTCTACCGAGGCGAGTCTCAACATTTACATTTGTAAACTGTTCGTACTCTTTCTGATGATGACTGGCAACGGTACCGGAAATGTTAAAGTGTGAATAGTCAACAGGATAATCTTTTGTTCCACTGGACGTACTTTTTCCAAACGGTATAGGGTATATTGTTTCCGGTCCCCTCATAGCCGATAGGCCAATTTCACAGTATCCGGGACAACCGTCCAGACAAACGACACACATTCCACTTTGAGGCAAGACATCGCTTCCGGTCCTAGTTCTCGTCCCGGTTGCTGCCGATTTATTCGGTATTTGCAAACTTCCCATTTAAAGGCCTCCTGTTCATTAAAAAAAATGTTATATTATTTATATACTAGTAAACATTTACGAAAATTCATGTAGTAATTGTGCCTCTTGCAGAATATAGTTTTTCCCAGCGTCATCCGGTTAGGTTTTTGCAAGTAACACCTTAGGGCAATTCTTCCCGCCCGTACCGAACCGGTACGTTTGCTTTCGTGCATAAATGGCAAGGCTAAAGCCTCGCCCTACGTCTCTGCTGACGGTTTGGATATAAAAAACCGCAATTGCAAAAACCTAACCGAACGCCACCGAGTTTTTTCCCGGTTTCAACGAATTTTTCAAGCGTACAGAGAAATATAGCAAATTTTAAACTAAATTCAAGAAAGAAGTTAGCTTATCGCAACGTAAGGTGATATAGGACTTAACATCTCAACTGATTTTTTACATAAAAAAACCCCGTTAGTAAGCTCATATCATTGCAATACAATGTTATGAGCTTACTAACGGGGGAAACACTAATAGCTTCGTATATTAGAACTTGCTGGCTCTTTCCAGTCCATCCCATAAAACACACCTTGCATCAAGAAAATCCATTGCACCGAATCTCATTAACCTCTGCTCTTCGGCATTCTTGGCAAACGGAAGCAAAGACTCTTTAATACCTTCAGCATGTTCCACATCCAACTCAATGTGAGCAGAAAAGAAAAGCACTTCGTCCTCTGTCAGTCCCGCGCCCCTGCAACCTTCACGTACAAGTGTATACATCTGAGGTACTATATATTCGGTCCCAGGCCCAAACCCACCATAAGCCTCAATGTAGTTCAGATATCTGATATTCAGATACTTATCAACAAAAAGCTTTGTTTCCGGCAACGGCTTGATTGCCTCAAGCGCTTCTGGCGATGTGTCGATACCAACAGACCTCAAAAATGCCCTGAATATTGCGGGATGTGTCAGTTCCGGATCCATATCCCGGTTCTCTTCCTGCCGAGCACCGTATTCTTCACCAAGATTTTTAATTAAGGGAGCTCTCGCTCCTTCATCCGGAACAATAGCTATCAGAGCAGCTAGATACCTGGAAAAATGACGTGAGAAACAATAGTACTGTTCTGCAAACAACTTAACATGTCCCTTATTTAGTTCTCTGTTTTTGAACCTCATCAAATATGAGTGGTTCAATGCCGGATGTTTCAAACAATCCTCCTGTAACTTATCTACAAAATCACTTGCTGATACTGACATAACTCACCCCTCCAAAAAAAGTGTTAAAAATCTTATTACTTTGATCTGAGCGCAAAGCCTATGCCATTGCGAAATTATTCATTATCAAAACAAGCCACATATTTGCAAAGCACTAAGTACCAGCATGTTATCACTTGCTAATAAAAAATAAAATAATTTTGTATGGATTGTTTATCCCGTGCGATGCGTAAAGATTTCGCATCGCAAGATTTTAAGACAAGGGAATTGCGCAATAATTACGCGCCTGTTAAAGAGAAGTTGGAAGAGACACATACCTCTATTTCTAAAAACAGCCTTGAAGGAATAAAAGCGGGTATAAGGCTCGATTCAGTAATTAAAGCAGAAACTATTCTCACTCTACCAAAATCTTTCATCTGCAAAAGAATCGGACACCTCACTTCAACGGCTATAAAGAAGGTTAATAAGAGTTCGCGTTCTCAATTCAATTGAACACAAATCATTAGTGTTGATTCTGTTTGTCTGCCTTTCTCCTGCATTCCTGGCCTCCTTATAATACTATTACTTTCTGTCTAAGCCCCTTACTTTAGCGTACAATGTATCCCTTTAAATCAATTACTGACGCCATCTCTGCAGATACTTTTTAAAATTGTAAATACGATTATTCAGGATCAACGAGATCGATTTTCTTGACAAATATCTCTTAATACTATACATTCAACGCAAGAAACGTGCTTCTATTTCACCATGACTGTGCATGTGGACTATATAATACTTATATTTGAGGTGACTTTGAATGAATCCAACTATTGATACAAAAGAAATAATCGCGAAAAAGATTGAATATATGTCTCCTGAGATAGCAAATGAGGTATTGGATTTTATTGAATCTTTAACACTCAAAGACGACCAGCGTCTTATGTTATCTGCTCAACAAAAAACGGTGTCCAAACACTGGGACGACCCCGAGTTAGATGTTTACAATGACTGAGCTAAGAAGAGGCGATATCGTTTTAGTCTACTACCCTCTAATATCCACAGGTTTAATTGAAAGAAAACTAAGACCCGCAGTAGTTGTACAATGCGACAAAAATAATGTACGTTTAAACGACGTTATTCTTGTACCTCTAACATCCAAGACAAAAGAGAAGTTGGAAGAGACACATACCTCTATTTCTAAAAATAGCCCTGAAGGAATAAAAGCGGGTATAAGGCTCGATTCAGTAATTAAAGCAGAAACTATTCTCACTCTACCAAAATCTTTCATCTGCAAAAGAATCGGACACCTCACTTCAACGGCTATAAAGAAGGTTAATAAATGCCTCGCGTTCTCAATTCAATTGAACATAAATCATTAGTGTTGATTCTGTTTGTCTGCCTTTCTCCTGCATTCCTGGCCTCCTTATAATACTATTTCTTTCTGTCTAAGCCCCTTACTTTAGCATACAATGCATCCCTTTGAATCAATTACTGAGCTAAGAAGAGGCGATATTGTTTTAGTCTACTACCCTCTTATATACACAGGCTTTAAAGAATCAGGAATTCAGATAAGCCTCTATTTTTTCAGCAATAGTTTTAAATATCCATTCGAATTTTTCCGCATCTGTCTCTAACAATGTTACCCTGAATCCGAAACGGTCACAGCTAAAGCCGGTTAATGGCACCACACAAATTCCTGTGGCTCCCAGCAAGTAATAAACAAACCTCTTATCGAGCGCAACACCCCTCACGCTATTTTCAATATAATTCCGCACTTTATCATTGCCAATCTCAAGCGTTTGCTTATCGGTCAAAACGCCATCTTTAAAAGCAACTGTCATGTAAAATGCACCCTCAGTCCGATTTACTATTATACCGCCGTTTCCAATCAGAGCGCCATATGCAAATTTAGACTTTGCTTCATACTGCTTATTTCTTTTGGCATGATACTCTTTATACCTTGGATCAGATAGTAAAGTCGGTATGACCATCTGTGGAAGTGTTGTCGAACAGACTTCCAACATTTTTGCATTCAATATAGTCTCAATATATGAGTTGAACATTGGATCATTATCCCTGTTATACACCTCAATCCAACCACACCTTGCTCCCGGCCATGGAAGCTCCTTTGAGATCCCCCGCATCGATATCCCACAGACACCATTTATAACATCACTCAGAGGAGTAGATATTTTTCCATTATACGTTATTTCTAAATAGATCTCATCGCACACGATAAACAGATCAAACTCTTCCGCAATTCTTACGACCTCCACCATAACATCCCTTGAATATACAGTACCTGCCGGATTGTTTGGATTTATCATTAATATCCCTGAGATTGATTTATTGTTTACTATTTTATTACGCAGATCACTAATATCCGGAAGCCAGTTATTTTCCGGGTCTAATTTATACATTATATGATCGATACCAGCGTGGGCAGCTTCTGTTGACGAATGGGTAGAATAAGCAGGCGATGGACCAAGTACCCGTGCTTCTCTTCTTAAGTAGTTATAGACCTTAGATATCGCATCACCAATTCCATTAAAGAAAATAATATCCTCATCCGTTATTTGTACCTTATTACGCTTATTACATATTTCTGCAAGAAATGCCCTTGTTTCGTCCAGACCTTTTGTTGGGCTGTAAGCAAATGAAGAATCATTGTCAACCGCCCCTTTTATCACGCTCTTGATCCACGACGGGATCTTTTCCCCCTTGAGAACAGGATCTCCAATATTTTCCCAGCAAATATCCAGCCCCATATCTTTCAAACAATTCCCAACCGCTACTATTTCACGTATCTCATACTGAAGTTCGTGTGCTCCTGCGTGTACAATGTTATTTCTCATAATTATTCCGTAACACTTTCTACTATTCTCTTAATTTTTTCTCAGTAATATCAGGTAACGATTTTGTGAATTTAATCTATTTCCACAAAACTCTCATTCCCGTGTTTTTTCTATAATTTATCCTGTTAAATTATTCAACAAATATTTTAACAAACCATTCAAGAAGATACGCAAGGTATTCTATGTCAATAAAAGCCTCTGCACTTCGGTCAACATACAGTTTGCAACTTGCAGTATACTCATCATCTGCTTCCCAGAAGTTCAAATACATTGGCACGCATGGTAAAAGATTAAATACGCAAACGTAATCTGCCTTCAATTTTCCAACTGTCTCGATACCATCCAGCTCTTTACATCGTGACACTAGTCCATCTATATCACTGTTAAATTTTTCAGAGATTTTATTTTCCGCATTTTGCTGAAAGGCTTTTGAATGTGATGCAGCATCAGGAAAATGTCCCAAAGAAACCCAATCACCAGTTAAAGGCATGTCTCCTTTTCTACGAACATAATCATAGATAATAATTTTTGACCAGGAATCCTCACAATAATTATCATTTTCGAACAGTCCATCATTACGTACCTTATACTCCTTATTCATCATTTTCAGCCTTATAACTCCCCCACCATCACCATTCTCGTAATTTCCACCTATGGCAGCAGCCGCATTTTTAAGGTCAACATGCCTAATCTCTTCTTCCAGCTCTTTGCTAACACGTTTATAATTATTCTCCATCGTAACAACAGGTTCCTTGTCAACTGACGCTCCCTCTTCATGTTTAACGTATGGGCATTCCGATATTTTTCTCTGTGCGCTCTTGATTCTCAATGCAAACGCCATACACGTAAACTCACCACATTCGCCACAGTTGTTTCCAGGTAATTTTTTATAAATATCAATCATTGGCAAACAGAGACCAGTAACGTTGTAAGAGAATAGCAGTAACTATTGCGTACAATAGCGTGATACAAAGACTATAAAAGGCCCATGATGGAAACCCAAAAAAATTGGCAGACCTAAATTCCGTAAAAAACCATGGTGCCGTTGCAACAAGAAGAAAAGCGGAGATACAACATAGCCTAAACTTTGTCATTAATTTTACCCAAATTATACGGTTATCAAGCAAGATTATCATTACCGTGATCGCCAGGACGAACAGGGAAATTGAAATACCGGTACCGGAGATCCCGGTTTACACCCAACAGACTACCTGCCAGAATCAGTACAGGTAGCAGAAGCTGGCAAAATTTTACAAATGCAATATACACTATTTATTTCTGCTTTTCAACACAGCACAGATGATCTTTCACGAATCGAGTCAACAATTCCAACTATAGCAAAATTCGCCGCAAGTCCCCACACGCCAGCATGTACACCAAATGGTTTTGCTGTGATGGATATCCCGATTTTATTAGAAAACATTATAAACAGTGTTATACAGATACCGATCGAAAGGCCCGACAAAATTGCCCTGCTATTCAAAGACTTAATATGTAATCCCAGGAAAATAGCAGGTGCTACCTGGCAGAGGACTTCAAGCTTCATCTCGGTCAATCTCCATATTGTCTGAGGAAGATTCATAGCAAAGTAGGCCATGCATGCCATTATCCCCCATGAAAATATTTTGCCGGTACCTGTTAAGTTAGACTGTGATGCAGAGGGCCGAATTCGCCTATATATATCCTGTGTGAAAAGAGATGAAATCGCCAGAAGCGCCGAATCCACCGTAGACATAATGGCAGCAACCGCTGCCGAAAGAAAGAGTATTACAAAATATTTTATACCTGGAATATGCGCAGCCATGTCAGTCAGCAAAAGCATTGTAATCTCCTCACTGCCTTGTTTGTCAAGCCCAGGAAACCTGTCCATACCAACCATACCCACTATAACAAGAAAGAAGGTTGTTACGATCGGCATAAAAATCATTATTTGAAAAGAACGTTTTAAGGTCTTTGCATCTTTAGCGGCATATATGCGCTGAATAGCCTGAGGATAGATTGATATGCTGAAGAATATGATTATTATCGTACTAAGCCATAAACGTTTTTGTGCAAAATCGGGTGGATGCCACATCTCAGAACGAGACGAAACAAGCTTTTCTGCCACGGCCGATATTCCGCCATATTGATACTCAATACCGCAGAAAATAAACAGACATCCTGCTATAAGCAGAATGCCCTGGATTGCGTCAGTCCAGGCAACGCTACGCATACCCCCAAGCGTTTCATAAATAACCATAATCAGCGACAGTGCAATTATTCCCTGCACAAAAGTCACACGACCTCCTGTTGTTGACTCAACAATATAGCCAATGGCCTTCAAGTTGGTAAGAATATAACTCCCGACAGTTATTATACAGACAATCGTGATAAATATTGTCAAGACAGGCGAGCCATACCTATGCTCTATATAATCTCCTATCGTAATAAATTTTTTCTTCTTTGAAAGGCGATGAAGTTTCGGTGCATATATCAAATATGCACCGACAACAGACATCATAAATGTTACACTTACAAGGAACCTATATCCCTGTCTATACGAACTTCCGGCCATGCCTATCAGCGTATTACCACTGTATTGGGTAGCGTATAGCGTGAGAAAAAGAACAAACAGTCCCATGCCGCGACCACTCAAATAGAAGTCTGCCAGTGAATCTTCTTTGCGTGCCAGTCTGCCGACAACACCCACCAGAAGGAGTGACAGCAGGTACACTCCCATAAAAACAATACCTGTTGTGTCAAGTAGTGCAGTATCTTTCATTGTCTAATATCGTGTATAATAACGTTAACATCCTTTCATTTTAAGACTTTTCAAATATATTTACCTTCCACTCTTGCGACAGACTGGATATGTTTTTTAAAAAAATTACCAGAAAAGTTGTTGTCCCAAGCATCTCAAGAAATTCTTCAACCGTTTTCGACAGATGTTCGATACGATATTCTTCAGTGCGGAAGAAACCGGCTATTCCCTCATACGGTGCACCATCCAGACCCTCTACAAAGTCTAGCCCCACCGCAACCGCGTACAGACTTAAACCCGCCAAAAACCAATACCAAAGTTTTTTTGATGAAAGCTCTTTCCACAGAAACCAAATTATAAAGGCCCCAACAGCTATGAAGAAAGGGCCAAAGATCATTTGCCATGTATAACTCGGAAAGACATCATAAATAGAGCCCAACACTCCTGCGACAGAAGTATCATCATCCGGAAAAAGAAGTACTTTAAAAGCTGTTCCCATACGTTCATGAAACTTTATAGCGTCATCGATACCCAGATAGATGAAGAATGTTCCTATGCCGGCCCAACAATAATATCTCTTTTTATAATCGTCACCACTCTTCTGTTTCTTCACCCCAATGGCAGTTAACCAGATTACAGATCCCACTACTATTGCCTGGAAGCTGGAAAACCAGTTAGAGAGGCTGTCTTCGCGTGTAATATTTACCATTCTCCTGATAGAGCTGACAGAAGACCATTTATAGTGGTTAACAAAGAGATCCAGAAAAACAATAAAAAGTTCGAACCCCAGTAAACACCAGAATATTTTTCTCGTTATTGCATCTGATCGCAGGTTGAAGTTAAGTGGTTCTTTCCGGCCCATTATTAAAATATTTCTTTCAAGAAAAAAAATTTAGCTATAATAACTTCAATCCTGGATTAAACATTTTAGCTGTTTGATAATAATACTTGATAATAATATTTTGATTTAATATATATCATTTGATAAAATCTATTGCAAATGGAAAACAGACATAGGAATATTCCGGCCTCCCTCATATTTTTTATAGTCCAACTCTTTTTAGCCGTTGGTTTACTACAGGCACAAACGCCCTCCGGCGAAGACAATAGCACAGAAATAAGCGTTACTGATCATAATCCGGATATTCACTTTGAAAATGCCGATTTTGATTTCGTTAAAGTCTTTAAAGGCGAAAAAATCGAACACATATATAAGTTTGAAAACAGGGGAAATGAGACCCTGAAAATCAAGAGAGTAAAGCCTTCCTGCGGATGTACTGCTGTAATATTGACAAATAATACCATACCACCTGGCGAAACAGGTGAGATTAAAGCGACCTTTAATACTGTTTCATACAGTGGAAGAGTTAAGAAAAGCATAACTGTTTCAAGTAATGATCCGGACACTCCTCGTCATACACTAACATTCTCCGGAGAAATTATTGAAAACGTAAGTATCAAGCCGAGAAATATCAACTTCGGTTCTATTCATGCGGATACACAGACAGACAAAATCGTTACTCTCTCCATTCATTCACAAACTATACCTGATCTTAAAATAAAAAAAATCACATCATCCAGGCCTTTTGTAATTGCCTCAATTACAGGAGAGAAGGATGGGAAATATACTGTTGATGTTGCCTTAAAAGACCACCATGAAGTTGGAAGATTCAGCGGCACGCTTACCGTGGAAACGAATAGCACAAAACAAAAAACAGTTAGCATATCGTTTTATGGAGAAATTGAAGGGGACATTACCACATACCCCAAAAGAATTTATTACGGTAATATCGTAAGCGGAAAAGAATCAACTCAAAAAGTTTTTGTGAAGATGAACAAGGGAGATGTAAAGATTATTAGCACTACACTTTCTCCCGGTTATTTAAGCATTAAAATTGATGAAAGATATGAAGAGAACAATCCTCACTGTTTGATTGAAATGACGTTGCCCAAAGATGCTCCTCATGGAAAATTAAATGGATCTCTGGAACTTCAAACCAACAGCAACAAACAACCTATCATAAAGATACCCATAACTGGAGAGGTAAAGAAGGATTAGGGTTCGCGAAAAAAAAATTGGAATAGAACCATCACATCATTTACCACTACTACAAGCGATGCCGAGTCCTGAATAATAATCACCTCTTTTTTTCCTCTTGATTTTGAATACTCAACCTTATTATAATCCATAACTCTTTACCCTATTAATTTTTACACAATTAACTTTTACAAATGGACAATAAAATGAAGGAATCTGACAGGAGTAAAACATCGTATCAAGGAACAAGACTAATTTCAGGTTTCACATTAATAGAGCTTTTGATTGTGATGGTAATCATTGGGCTGCTTGCCGCTTTTGTTGTTCCAAAGCTTATTGGACGAGTCGGTGAGTCAAAACAGACAGCCGCAAAAGCACAAATTGAATTAATCTCGACTGCAATTGAAATGTACAAGCTGGACACGGGGAAATACCCTTTGCAGGATACAGGTTTGCAATCGTTAAATACCAAACCTGGTGATGTACAAAACTGGAAGGGTCCTTACATGAAAAAAGAGAAAATACCTAAAGATCCATGGGGTGTTGATTATATATATACATATCCGGGTACGCACGGCGATTATGACATTATCTCTTATGGTGCAGATGGAAGTGATGGCGGATCGGGTGATGATAAAGATATCGTCAGCTGGGAGTAAATAACTCTTTCCATCCCCCTCTCCCCCTGCTTACGGATCAATGAATATAACACGGTTCTCCAACTCCTGATAATTTAATGCATAGGACTTTCAATATGTTGGTAGGAGCCGTCTCCCGACGGCGATCGTAAGCGTTTAAACGCGATGATTCTATAAGGAAACCAGGAAGACAGGAGAAAAGTGGGATTAGGGAGGAAAAGAGAGCTTAACGCTCCCCGGACAAAAAGCGTCGAGGACAGGGAGGCGCTGAGAGCGCAAAGGAAAAAATGCTTTTATCTTTTGATTTAATGCATTGGAAGTCGGGCAGGTTACTCGACATCATCATTGTCTAAGAATTCGATCGCCAACCCGCCCCCGCCAGAATCATTGTC
>JAIQZR010000173.1 GCA_021777035.1 Candidatus Scalindua sp.
CGCTACGGAAATGGTACGTCTAAATTCGGAGAGAAAACCAGATTTTGAAGTTTTTTTCAAATTATTGTTAATTTGAAAGGTAAAAAGGCTGACGATCGGATTCGGAAGCATCTTTAATGCTTCATTTCCGTACAGAAACTATTTACTGCTTTATCGAACTCATGAAGATAAATGTTTGCTAGTAACGGTGAAATTACTCCACCCTGCGGCGTTCCAAGCTTGTTTTTCTTCCCACCTGTAAGCCTGCCGTTGTCCATCACTGGGGCTTTCAGCCACATCTTTATAAGGTGTAGTACGTTCTTGTCACTTATTCTCTTACCAACTAATTGGAGTAATTCCTTGTGTGGAATTGTGTCAAAATACGCACTTAGGTCGGCATCAAATACCTCACCATTACCTTCTTGCAGCTTTTGCTTAATTTGCCTAACGGCATCCCCAGCTGAACGACGCGGTCGGAATCCATAGGAACTCTCCTCAAAATCTGCTTCAAAGATCGGCTCTATTACAAGCTTTACCGCCATCTGTATTACCCTGTCTTTTATCACAGGAATTCCCAGTGGCCGAGTCTTGCCGTTCGCTTTGGGTATGTATACCCTTAGTACTGGCTGTGGTTTATAGGTTTTACTTTCAAGTTCCTCTACTATTTCTGCCAGAAACTTGTCTATTCCGTATGCTTCCACATCCATAAAAGTCATACCATCGACTCCGGCACTTCCTCTATTGGCTTTACAACGCTTGTAGGATTCTCTTAGAAAATACAGCAATCTCACCTTGTCATACAATACATAAAAACGAAATTTCTCATCCTGCTTGGCTTTTTGATATAGCTTACGCTGAAAATCTCGGACTCGTTCCTCATCGCTCATTTGCGATTTAGGCATTGTTTGTAGGTCTCCCAATACAATACCTCTTCTCTTTATAAACACTAACTGAAGCAATGCCCCTTCGCTCCTTTGAAGTTATGTTGTCTTCAATATTATCACTACTATGAGCATCTCCGACTTCTCATTATTCCACAATACCTTTCGGCAAGCCTTATAGTATTGCATTACGGTCATCAACCTGAACAATGAGATCTCCCATGTTCATACATATACCCTCTACAAACATACCATCACTCATAACTCCGACAATCCCACATACCTTTGTACCGTTATATTTCGTATGCAGTTACAGGTTTCACCATATCCGGAAGGCTCACCAATCGCATTAGTGTAACGAAGCCCGCGTGTTCGCTTTCGCTACGGTCTGTCTGTTCGCTTACAGGGAACTTGGACGAACTCATCACTGAATACGCCCTCCCACGAAACTTACCGTTTCTTTGGCTACCGTCCGAACGGTCAATTGACGGGTTGGAGTTTCACTAACTGACATATGTACGCCTCATGGCGTACCAGATTGACACAAAAAGGAAAATATGAGAAATATAGCCACACCCGCCAAACAAACCGTCGGACAAATTTATGATTTACTAACAAAGAACATGATCAGTGTTTATCATATTAATTCGCGCCTAAGGCGGACGTGGACGCCTGTCAAAAACTGGTCTTTCCCTGTTTAAACCTATTCATTTGACAAACAGTGTTATAAAAACTAAGATTATCGCATGACAAAAACAGATCGAGAAACCGATAAGGAGGATTTACAGATAATGCAGACAATTCGAATTGGATATTTCAGGCAAGTTGTAATTAGCTCTATTTTTACATTGACATTAATAATGGCAGCACAGGTTGCCAGTGTGCCAGTCGTGTTTGCAAAGGACAAGGGCCTATCACAGGAAATACAATTTGATCTATTAGTTAACTCTGCAACAAAGGACATGGACGCTGAAAGGTGGGAAGGGGCAGTTCAGAGTTTTGAGAAGGCGATGAAATTGGGAGTTGACCTCCCCGGAAAATTTCATTTTCTTTACGGCAAAGCACTTTATAAAACCGGAAGCTATGAATACTCGTTATCAAGCCTTACTATCTACCTTACATTAGTAGGTCGGAGTGGAGAATATTATGAAGACGCGATTACCCTGATCGTTGATGCTGAGAACAAACAGAAAGAGGAAGCACGCAGGACATCGGAATCAAAACACAAGAAGACAGAAGCTGCAAGTGAAACTGAGGATGGGATGGTGCTTATAAAGGGAGGATGTTTTGATATGGGCGACATCTTTGGCACCGGTGCTAGTGATGAGAAACCTGTACATACAGTATGCGTTGGTGATTTTTATCTGGGAAAAACTGAAGTAACGCAGAAGCAATGGGAGGATGTAACAGGCAGCAATCCATCTAAATTCCAATGCGCAGACTGCCCGGTTGAGAGAGTTAGCTGGAACAATGTTCAGGATTTTATTAAAAAACTGAATGAGAAAACAGGCATGAATTACCGTCTTCCAACTGAGGCTGAATGGGAATATGCGGCAAGGAGTGGAGGCTGGAAAGAGCAGTGGGCAGGCACCAACGACAAAGAGAAAATTGGAGAACATACCTGGTATGGTTTTACTGCCGAGGGCCGCACTCATGCTGTGGCAGAAAAAACTCCAAACAAAATTGGTCTATACGATATGATGGGAAATGTATGGGAATGGTGCTCAGACCGATATGATAAAAAATATTATGAGCACAGCCCCAGCAAAGACCCGCAAGGTCCGCCGGAAGGGAAAAGCCGTGTTATACGCGGCGGTGGCTGGCGCAGCAGAGACAAGGGCCTACGTACGACTGACCGCAATAACTTTATTCCAACCAGTAAAAAATTCACAGATATAGGCTTCCGTCTTGCAAGGAGCCCGTAGAATGAATGTCGTGTAATAGACTCGAGCTCCATATAAAATTACTATTTTAAATATTTCTTTAAATTGCGATAAAAATTCTTTCTTTATTTTTAGTTGCGATATACCATGTATAGTTTCAAATTACAACCAGCAAAAAGATGGTTTGTATTGTCCTAACTTGTGTTGGCTTAGGTATGCTAGCAAGAATAATATTGTCACTCGACCCTGTGCTACCTGTTTCTTAATCGTAATTCGCTATGAATATTGCACTAAGCTTGCTTACTACCGGCTCTAAACTGTCTGCTTTTTTTTACTCCCTCGTCAGATGTCGATATTTCATTCGGTGCGGTTGATCAGCGGCTTTTCCCAACCTCTTTTTTCTATCTTCTTCATATTCTGAATAATTTCCTTCAAACCATCTGACGGTGCTATCTCCCTCAAAAGCCAGCATATGTGTGGCCACACGATCAAGAAACCAACGGTCATGAGAAATAATGACCGCACAGCCACCAAAATTTTCCAGGGCCTCTTCAAGGGCCCGCATGGTATTGACGTCCAGATCATTTGTAGGCTCGTCCAGGAGTATCACATTAGCACCATCCTTGAGCATGCACGCAAGATGGACTCGGTTGCGCTCACCACCGGAAAGCACATCTACCGTCTTCTGCTGGTCTGATCCCGAGAAATTAAAGCGTGCAACATAGGCGCGGGAGTTTATTTCGGAATTTCCCAGTTGAATCGTGTCCCTG
>JAIQZR010000174.1 GCA_021777035.1 Candidatus Scalindua sp.
CGCTACGGAAATGGTACGTCTAAATTCGGAGAGAAAACCAGATTTTGAAGTTTTTTTCAAATTATTGTTAATTTGAAAGGTAAAAAGGCTGACGATCGGATTCGGAAGCATCTTTAATGCTTCATTTCCGTACAGAAACTAATTAGGGTTTTTTACAGATGGAACAATTCCGTGTGTCCAAAGAAGTGCTGTAGTTTTATTAGTAATGATACAAGTTCCCCTAGATATCGGAAATCCATCTATTTGCATCTTTCCTTCATAGATATTTGTTGCCACAAAGCTTGCATCAGATTCATAGTTGATTTCTATTAAATCTATCTTTTTAATTCCTGCCATTTTTAAGCTTTCGGTAATACCTTTAGTCTCGTCACTTGTAAACTTGGTTCTTTTGTGAATTACAACTCTGTTTGGCAATTTGTCCATTGAGCTGTAAAACAATTCTCTTATTGAAACTCCAAATTGAAAAGCATCATCGTATGACAAAAAAGGATTCGCCTGTTTGTCAAGGTGGAAATTATCGACCTTTGAGAGTTTATATTTTAATCCTTGTCCTTGAGAATTATATATATGACTACAACCGATTACAATATCAGTTTGATTGGCTTTATGATTAATGCTATAACCGATGCCTGCATATGCTGTGTCTTTTTCCGTATCATTAAGAATCCAAGGTGTTCTTAACGATTTCACATAGAACGATAGTGATAACCACCAAAATATCTGACATTTTAAACTGTCAGTCAGTGTATTTTCTCTAATTAATTGAGTAGAAACGCCCTTAGATGCGGCAAATGCTTTTATGTAGTCGTGTAAGTCAAACACTTCGCCATCTTTATCATATGTTTCATATGCTTGCCACTCATTAGGAATAAATATAACGACAATGTGTTGACTTTGCTTGTTTATAAGTTGGTCTATTTTAGTAGTTATCAACCTCGCCAGCCTTAATGCTATATCTTGTGTTTCTCTTTTAGAATGGTCGATTTCTATGTTAATCCACTTGTCTGGATCGTCACTCAATGGAAGATTAATTGGTATATTATAAGCAGAAGAAAAACCTGGATAGTCAATTAGATAATTTGGATTCACATTTGATTTATGCTTTTGGTTTAACTCATTCAGAAAACCATAAAAATCTTTAGAGTATTTACTACCACAAATCACACCCAAACTTATTTCATTAGAGTAAATCGTACCATTTAAAGGAAAATCATATGGTCTATGATTTTTAAGTGCTCTCATAGGATGAAAATCCTTTGATTGATTCAAAGAGTTACTATTAGTAAAGACTAATTCAGGCTCTAAAAATTGAATTCCTTTATGCTGGGTAAATCTTTTATCATAAATGTTCGGATGATAGGCTTTATAGTTGCGGTCAACAACCATTATTTCTGCAAAAGCTGTATTTTGAGAAATAGTGAAATTAAATCCAGTTCCTGACTTATGAGGGTATTCAAAATTTAAATTACTCCCTTTAAACAAAACTTTCTTCCAGTATTCAAGAATATCGTCATATTGCTTATTAAAAAGTTTTTCAAGTGAAACCTTACTAAGGCTTTGTTTTATCTCTTTTGAAATTTCAGATTCACTTGTCAAATGAACAGTCGGTTTAAATGTTAAAAAGGCATATTTGCTATGAAAGTCAAAGAAGAAAGACAAATGAATAGCCTTGTGAATTTCTATTGTTTGATGGTTTTGAGTTATTGATTTGTCGCTATTGTCCAACCACAGTTTATTTTTGTGGTTTGTTTGAATACCTTCATTATCAGATAGAGTCTTTAAAACGCCTTGCAACATTAATTCTTTAAAAACTGTAACATTCTCAATATCATATTTTGATGTTGGAACACGCGCAATATCACCTTTAATTTTTGCACCAAAAATATTATTAATTGAAGATAAAGTAGCAAGTGCAAATACTTTTCGCTTAAATGGTATGGCACATATATTTGTTCCTTTAGTAAGTTTTCTTAATGTTGCCCATGGCCTTTCTTGACCAAAATCAAATTCAAATTGAAATACTTCTTTTGGAAATGATATTGGATGTAAGTTACTCTTTATGTACTTATCTGTTCTTGTCATGGCTAGAGAAAATTCAGTTGTCTCTAGTTCTTCAACTCCTGTAGATGCTAATATGCTGTTAACCCTTCCCAATGTTGTTTTATCATCTTCAAAACAAGCTTTTGTTATATGCAGTAATGTCTTATCGAACCCGTCTGTAGGAATGAAAAAAGCCTCTCGTCCATGTTGTTGTGCCGCTTCTATAAGTTCCTTTACAACATTATCGATTTCGTATCCATATCCGCACCAATAAAGCCTTCCCGAGCCTTTCTGGGAAAACGTATCTGAAAGGGCTTTCATTAATGATTTGTCTCTACCGCTATAACCAATTACAATTAGGTTTTTGTCATTGTGATATCTTGCTAAAGTGTTCACGAAGACATCATTCTGATTATCTAATTCACTTGATGTGTTCTTTAAGGTGTTATACTTATAGTCTCCATGCAATGAAATGGATAGTAATTCTTTTCTACTCTGGTTTCTATATATTTTATCTACACTATCTAATGTAATTTCAATGGGAGTAAGATTTGCTTGGTGTGCAGACTTTATAACTAAGCCATCAAAATTTGTTGTCCACACTGCTTTTACAATTTCTTCTTCACACAGTAAACATAAAAGCTTGTACCCTATATATGGCTTCCTACCTTCAATTAAGGTTTGAAAATATTTTCTTCTATCATCTGCAATTGGATAAGATTTTTCTGCATAATATGAATATTCTTCGTTGGCGTTTAATGAAGGATAAATCCCTTCATTATCAAGCCAAGACTGAATACTTGCCCTAACAGATTCATTCTTAGTATTTTTATAGTACTCTGATGCATTGTGATTTTGAGATAGATAAATATCTTTTTTCCACTCCCATATACAATCAGAGGCGGATTGAATGCCTGAGCTGATAGATGCGCCAGCCCCAATTAAAAGAGAATGAGATATATCTTTATTCCTTTTAATTGACCTTAAGAAAGCATCATATTCTAAAATTAATTTTTCCTTCATTTCATGCCTTTGTAACAGATACTATTTTGTGCACATAACAAGTTATGAATCCGTTTCTGGATAATAACACTATTATAATTATGTTCAGAAAAACTGGAGACTAGTTGACGTCAGTCAAGTATAAACCTAATTTATGAAAAGCATATCCATCACCTGATGCTATATCAAATTTGTAGATGTGTAGTTACTAGTGGAATGATAATGAGGGTAGATACCAAAATCAAGATTAAAAATAAGGACTTATGACAATTGTGCTTGGTTTTTTAATATCCTACAAACAAAGACTTACAAAAGAGAGCGTCAGTGGTTTGTTAGTATTAAATAAGTGAGCTAAAGTTTAAAGTGAACTAAAGTGACTAAAGCTTTAAGGATTGTATATTTAATATTGAAGATTGACGATTGACAGACATTATCATTTATCATTGGTCACTAGTCATTAGACTTCGTTGTTAATAGATACATCACTGGTGAAGGAAGATTTCATTAAGAAGCTTGTTTGTGGAATACCCACCTGTGATCATTAAGAAATTCTAATAAATGCCACTTGACACGTTACGGGTTACAGAGTAGGGTGTTTGAGTATTGACAGGGGTATTTAATGATAAAATCATTTAAACATAAAGGATTGGAGAAATATTTTTATAGCGATGATCAAAGTCGAATCAATCCGGAACATACTGCCAGGATCACGAGGATTTTAGATCGCTTAGACGCATCAGTAAAAGCTCAGGATATGAATTTACCTGGTTATAAACTGCATAAGCTTTCTGGCAAGGCTAAAGATACGTGGTCAGTTTGGGTTTCCGG
Source organism: Candidatus Scalindua sp. (assembly GCA_021777035.1). Classification (GTDB taxonomy): domain Bacteria; phylum Planctomycetota; class Brocadiia; order Brocadiales; family Scalinduaceae; genus Scalindua. The sequence continues at coordinate 3,871 of JAIQZR010000174.1, forward strand.
TAATTGGAGAATTACATTCAAATTTGACAAAAATAATGCAGTTGATGTAGATTATAGAGATTATCATTGAAGACAGGAGGGATTATAATGCACAGGAGTAGAAAACCTACACACCCCGGAGAAGTTTTACGGGAAGATGTTATTAAACCTCTGGGTTTAACAGTAACAGAAGCGGCAAAGAGGTTGGGAGTAACTCGAAAAACTTTATCGGAATTAGTTAATTGTAAATCATCAATGAGCCCTGAAATGGCTGTAAGGATAGGTAAAGCAACAAAAACATCACCTGATAGTTGGCTATACATGCAGGCACAGTTAGATTTATGGTATGCCGGTCAAAAACCTACTGAGGTTGAAGAATTTGGGAATGTAGTCTTGGCTTGATCATTTATCAATAAAACTGAAAGAACATTGAGGCAAGCCGTCAAGCATGCTGAAAAACGTAAACCCGAATATTTCGAAAGGAAGGAAAAGATGAGTGACCTTCAAAAGTATATAAAAAAACGTAAGGCGCGAGACACTGAATTCGCAAAGGGTTTTGATACAGGATATGAGCAATTCAAAATTGGTGTTTTGCTGAAACAGGCCCGAGAAGAAGCAGGTCTGACTCAGGAGGAACTTGCAGTAAGATTAGATACAAAAAAATCTGCTATCTCAAGAATCGAAAATCACGCAGAAGATATCAAGCTCTCTACTCTGGAAAAGTTTGCACACGCACTTGGAAAGCATCTTCGGTTGGAAGTGGCCTGAAAATGCATATTTGGAAGAAAAGATAATGGGACACGGATAAGCACAGATAAAAGACGGATAATAAAGAAGCAGGAGGCAAGAAGGACGAGAGACGAATTCAACGCTGATTTCAAAAGAAAAGCATTGCAGATATCTGGAGTAAAAAGGGAATATGCTACTCTTACAGCAATCGCATAGTTTTTCTGATGCCTTACTATGCGATATTTCGTATAAAACTGCATGATATTATTTATCGTTGATTCTCAAGGACTAAAATACCATGTGATTGACTTGGGATTTTATTTTGTGTATGGTAGTATTTTGGTGAAAGAAGAAACGTAGGGACATTTGTAATTTAGCTCCTTTTTCTGATTTTAATTCTGCATATCTTTTTGTTATCATACTTGTCTGTCAATCGCTACCTTGATTAGCCTTAAGGCGTGATAATTAGATTATGAATATTTATTTTGATAATTGTTGTATCCAAAGGCCGTTTGATGACAAATCTCAAATTCGTATTAGAATTGAAGCAGAGGCCATTATAAGTATTATAGAATTAATTGAAGAGAATAAAATTGAGCTGGTTACATCTACGATAGTAGAAATGGAATTGAACAAAACACCTGATCCGGAAAGAGTAAAGTTTGGTTCTAAGATACTATCGTTAAGTGCCAAAAGAATTAATTTATCTGATAAAATTATAAAGAGAGCAAAAGGATTTGAAAAGATGGATATAAAGGCAATTGATGCGTTGCATCTTGCCATAGGGGATATAGAAAAAATAGATTATGTCTGCACAACTGATGACAGATTTATTAAACGAGCTCTTAAGATTAAGAATTTGAAAACAAAAATAGTATCACCAATAAAATTTATAGAGGAGTATGAGAAATGAGTATAGTTGCAACAGCAAATGAAATTAACAAAGACGCATTTGAAGTACTTTTTAGAGAATTAGGAGTTAGTAGGACAATAAGGTTTATAAATCAGTATAGTATAGGAAATAGCAATTATGTTGAAATGAAAGATAAAATTTTTAATGGAATGACAGTAGAAGATATTGTTTCTGAAATAAAACCTAGTTCTAAAAAAGCACCTGGAAAGAAATTGAAATTAGCTAGAAAGAGAATGAAGAAGATTAAATCATGACTAGACCAACATTCAATGATTTCAAAAGAAAAGCATTGAAGAAAACTGGGGTAAAGAGGGAATATGACACTCTTTCAGCAACTTACCGTCTCAGGAAACAATTAATAGATATCCGTACAAAAGCAAGTCTTACACAAGAAGAGTTGGCTGAAAATCTGAAACCTAAAGACCATTGACTTACATTTGCAGAAATATTTTATAGGACATTAGGAAAGGACAGGGAAGTCCGACCTCACCGCACCAATTAATTTCCGTGCTTAAATGTCGGATATAATTAATCATCACAAGACTGTCTGAACGACAAGCTTGACAGAACATTCATCCGGTTCAAGTCTTTTCCTGCAATTATTACTTTCATTTTTTACGCAAATGGGTCAGGGCAAAGGCAATGGGTGACCCCAAAACCGGTAGTAGTTGATTTGTTATTTTGATTTCCATTTCATACATCTTTTTGTTATGATGCAGTCCGTGTAGTCGCAACAGAAAAAGTGGTATCCATGCCAAAAGTTGTAATCAATTCAAACAATTAAACTTAGTCCGCCAAACAAACCGTCGGACAAGCCCGCGTGGCTCAATGGTAGAGCACGTCACTCGTAATGATGAGATTGTGGGTTCGATTCCCACCGCGGGCTTTTTATAACACTTATAAAAACAAGTGCTTACCTTTTTTTTGCCATCCATAAATTCCGTTGCCAGACTGTCAGTGGTCACTTCCTTTGATCGTATTTACTACCTTATTTATGTCTCAAGATGCCTACGGTGTGTTTTTCAGAGGTTAATCTTTGTTTTGTTGTAAGAGGGATAATATGGATGTGATTTCTGCTATTGATAAAGGTGATCCGCAGGAAGTGGGTACAGGTTATTGGTGCATTCTCCCGATTACCGGGACAGGAACCTATATTTAGATGGACGGTGCCGATGACTACGCCTGTAAACATCATGAGGCCCGCCTTGGAAGTTGTTTTTGGAACTTTGTTTGTAGTTACGATGCTTGGAGTAGGAACTACTGGAGCCTTCATTGTTTTTGTCATTTAATCCATTACTATTATACCCACCACAACCGTTGTCGCCTCCATTCTTAGGACTATCGTTATTTTTAGACCGTTTATTTATGTCGTATCTACCCCATGACTTCCGTTTATTATAGTAAGGGTTACCCCAGCCCATCAAATCACCATTGCGAATTATATAGGATCTTTGGCCACTATAGTAAACATTACCCCAACCCATCAAGTTATAATTGTAAACACTATATGGGCTTAAGCCATCATAGTAGACACGATCCAAAATTATAACGCCACCGTTGCAAACACTATAACTCGTTGAAATGAACATAACGCAAAACGTAATGATTAAGACTGTAATTTTGTTTATATGTTTCATCTTTCCATCCCTGTTATTGAAACGTTTAGAAAATCTCACAACTCACTCATAGGTTCATTATAAATCCCAATTTGTCAATTTCCCACTGAAATATACTCAATTATTTCTCTGGAGTTCCATATTACAAATATTAAGAGCATAGTTGACAGGAAGGAGTTAAAAAGATATGTGATTACTTGCTTGACGCATTTTGGCCCAGATAATAGAATCCGGGCATGAAGTCCAGTAAATATCATAAAATTCGTCTTTCGCGAGCAAGGAGTGATACATGGGGGTTTTTGGAAAAGCACAAGGTATTAGAGGTCTCTATTATAAGCATAGCAACAATTATTAATTCTATTGTCGCTATTAAATATTATGACATCTTAGTAGCATTATTATATGAAATTGTCGTATTGCTTATAATATGTTTACTTCTGTTTTTCTGGAAATCGTTGCGGACTGTACCTGAACGCATTTATGAAGAGCAAGAAGAAGCTATAGAGGCTTTAAAGAGTAATAATGTCGCTCATTAGACACCATGTCTAAGCGGGAGTGGTTATGATACATATTTGATGCGGTTAAGGTCACGGCAAAACATATGAATGCCGAAGCAAGTATCTCTCGTGGACATCATGAGTTATCACAGGTAGTTTCTGTTTGATGTCTTCTTGTTTTCATGTATTATATCTCTTGTTGCGGTAATGCCGCAACAAGGATTGAAGTGTATTAGGGTTCGCGAAAAAATAACTTTACATGCTCGCGCCTCATTTTCAGGCCATCTTTGTCAGATATTCTCGTGCTGGATCCTCAGCGTAGCTTAAGCTACGCTTGCAGTCCTGCCAGAACTGATCGGCAGGCTGATAGGAACTTTAAACTTACTAATAATAAATTATACGATGGAGTGAGGTATGACTAAAATATATGTTTTTCCGGGTCAGGGTTCGCAATCTGCTGGAATGGGTGGGGGGTTGTTTGATCAATTTCCGGAATTAGTAAAACAGGCTGATGAGGTATTGGGGTGCTCAATCAAAACTCTTTGTCTGGATGACCCTGAAAAGAGGTTGAATCAAACGGATTATACACAACCGGCATTGTATATAGTGAATGCACTTACATATTTGAGTAAAATGGAAGAAGCAGATCTACGTCCTGATTTTGTTGCCGGTCACAGCCTCGGTGAATATAATGCTCTTTTTGCTGCCGGTGTATTCGACTTTTTAACGGGTCTGAAATTGGTACAGAAGAGAGGACAAACAATGGTCAAGGTGTCCGGAGGTGGCATGGCTGCCGTTATTGGTATGCAACCGGACACAATAAAGCAGGTTTTAAAAGATTCGTCTTTTGAGGCAATCGATATCGCAAATTATAACTCTCCAAAACAGACTGTAATTTCCGGAAGAAAAGAAGATATTGACGCTGTTAAGACCGTTATTGAAGATGCAGGCGCTAAATTGTTCATTCCGTTAAAAGTTAGTGGTGCTTTTCATTCGCGCTATATGCAAGAGGCCCAAAACGAGTTTGCCGGTTTTTTGAGTAGTTTCAAATTTCAGCCCTTAAAAATCCCTGTAATTTCCAACTATACGGCAGCTCCATATCAAGAGAGTGAAACAGTGAATAATATGGTTCAGCAAATCAGCAATCCGGTACGTTGGGTAGAATCTATTCAATATCTCAAACTGCAACCGGAGCCGGAGTTTGAGGAGATAGGGCCAGGCAGAGTACTGACCAAATTAATTGCACAAATAACAGATTAAATATAAGAATTTAGTGATTAAGGAATTTAGGAATTAACTTACTATGGAAAAAATGGTAATTGAGGGTGGTTACCCTTTAAACGGAAGGGTCAGGGTAAATGGCGCTAAGAATGCCGCATTGCCAATTATGGCAGCATGTCTGCTGCTAAAGGGTACATCTACACTAAAGGGCATACCTGAACTTACAGACGTAAAAACTCTTTGCAAGATACTTAATGAACTTGGTGTAGATACGAAGAGATTTCCTGATGGTCAACTTCAAATTACTGTAAAGGATGAGAGGAACATAACTGCTCCATACGATCTTGTCAGGACTATGAGGGCGTCAATATGTGTTCTGGGGCCCTTACTCGGGAAGAGAGGTATGGCAAAAGTGTCTATTCCGGGTGGGTGTTCAATTGGTTCCAGGCCTATAGATATTCACCTTAAAGGCATTAAGTCGCTTGGTGCCAAGGTTGATATGGAGGACGGTTATGTAATTGCTACAGGAAAAAAACTGAAAGGAAGTGATGTATATCTGGGTGGGCCATATGGCTCGACAGTTTTGGGCACCTGTAATATTATGATGGCGGCCGTGCTTGCAGAGGGACGGACTATAATAGAAAATGCAGCTTGTGAACCTGAAGTGCAGGATCTTGCAAATTTTTTGAATAAAGCAGGGGCTAATATAAGTGCGATCGGCGATAACAATATTATTGTTGATGGTGTTGATGAATTGTACGGAGTTGAATATGAGATAATACCTGACAGAATCGAAGCTGGCACACTTATGATTGCTGGTGCGATAACTGGCGGAAACATAATATTAGAGAATGATGCTTCATGTTATCTGGCTTCTGTTATAGATAAATTACGGGAAGCCGGTGTTGATATTAAGGTGCCTGATGCTGACCAGAGCACTTCCGGACTTGCAAGAGACGGTGAATGTATAGTTAAAAGTGATGGAAACATTAAATCTGTCAATATTACTACGCTGCCATACCCTGGTATGCCGACTGACATGCAGGCCCAATTCACCGCATTGCTGAGTATGGCAAATGGGACAAGTGTTATAACAGAGAGAGTATTTCCACACCGATTTATGCATGTTGCAGAACTCAATAGAATGGGTGCAAATATCAGGAATGACGATGCTATTGCAATTATTAAAGGAGTATCATCACTTTCCGGGACAACAGTTATGGCGTCTGATTTAAGGGCGAGCGCATCGCTGATAGTTGCCGGGTTGGCAGCTAAAGGTATTACAGAGATTCGACGCCTTTATCACATTGATAGAGGGTACGAAAGGCTGGAAGATCGCCTGATAAATCTGGGAGCAAAGATTTGGCGGGAAAAGGAGTAAGGTTACGCTCTAAAATAATTTACGTTGAATATTTACTCAATTTATATTAAGTTATAGACTTTTATAATTCGTGGATTTAATCTAATAGCTTAACTATTGCACAGGGTCGCAGGGCCTCAATCATAAGCTGGTTTCAGGTAAGGGCATACAGATAGATATGATTGCATGTGCAGTAATTGTAACTGGTTTGTTTATATGTGGTTATACAATCTTTTTGCTGCTGTTGCCAGGTTTTACCACACTAAAGCTTTGTCTCATTTCTCATACAGACAACCTATTACCTCTTTTTAGTTGGAATATTTACTTGGGTAAGTTGTATCTGGTAAGTGTAGAGACTTGCCGCAAGTCGTATAGGTAAATAATAAAAATGTTTGAATCAATTTCCGGAAATTTCGAAACAATATTTAATAAAATGCGCGGCAGGGGCAGACTGACCGAGCAAAATATAAAGGATGGTTTACGTGAAGTAAGGGTCGCGCTTCTTGAAGCGGATACAAGCTATAAGGTCGTAAAGGATTTTATAAAAAATGTCACAGAGAAAGCAGTTGGAGAGGAAGTCCTTAAAAGTGTTACACCTGGCCAACAGATAATAAAGATCGTCCAAACTGAGATGGCAAATCTTATGGGCCCTGGTGATTCCACTATAAAGTATGTAGACGGGGACATTACGGTAATCATGCTTTCAGGATTACAGGGAAGTGGAAAAACTACAACTGCGGGCAAGCTTGCAAGTATGATTTTGTCAAAAGGCAAAAGCCCGTTACTTGTAGCTGCTGATGTTCAGCGACCGGCTGCTGTTGAGCAGCTGAAAGTAATAGGGAGACAGCTTAATATACCGGTATATTCCGAAAAAGGTTCTAGCCCTCTTAAGATATGCAAATGGGCAATGAAGCGTGCGTTTCTTGACAAACACAATGTGGTCATCCTTGATACTGCGGGCCGATTGCATGTTGATGAAGAGTTGATGTTGGAGTTGAACCAGATAAAGAAACAGATAAAACCGACACAGGTCTTCTTTGTGTGTGATTCCATGACCGGTCAGGACGCTGTTAACAGTGCAAAAGAATTTCACGAACAACTGGATTTTGATGGTGTAATCCTGACAAAATTAGATGGTGATACAAGGGGTGGCGCCGCGTTATCAATTAAAGCTGTTACCGGTAAACCTATAAAATTTGTAGGAGTTGGTGAGAAGCTAGATAAACTGGAGGAATTTCACCCTGATCGAATGGCGTCAAGGATCCTGGGCATGGGTGATGTCGTTTCCCTGGTTGAAAAAGCCCAGTTGGTTATTGATGAGAAAGAGGCCGAAAAATTAGAAAAGAAGATTAAAGATAATACACTTACGCTTGATGACTTTCTTGGGCAGTTACAGCAGGTAAAGAAAATGGGGTCGATGAAGGACATACTTGGTATGATTCCGGGAATGGGTAAGAAGATGAAAGGGGTGGACGTTGATGACAATCAACTAAAAAGGGTTGAGGCCATTATTCGTTCAATGACACTTGAGGAACGAATGAATCCTGAAAAGATTGAGGGCAGCAGGAGGCATAGAATATCTCATGGAAGTGGGACGAACTCGCAGGATGTAAGTCAATTGCTGAAACAGTTTAAGCAAATGAAGAAGATGTTCAGGTCTCTGGCTGATATTGATCCGAAAAGTTTTCAAGGGGAAGGGTTATCGGCTGACGCCATGAAAATTCCTAGAAAGATCAGGAGTAAACGAAAGAAGGTAAAAAGAAAAAAGAAATGACCTTGTAATAGCGGTCAAGTTAGATTTATTAAAACATAGAAAGATAAGGAGAGTAGCTATATGGTAAAATTAAGATTAAAGAGAATGGGAAGAAGGAACAGGGCCTTTTTCAGAATCTGCGCCTTTGATGCAAGAGAAGAGCGAGACGGAAGAAGTATTGAACAGTTAGGGACTTATGATCCAATGGCAAAAGATGAAGATAAAAAGGTTGTATTAAAGAGAGAAAGGATTGAGTATTGGCTTAGTGTAGGTGCTCAACCAACTGAAACGGTAGCAAGTATTCTCAAAAAGAATAAAATAGCATTAAAATCATAAAGAATATTGAGCAGGTTACTTATGCGAATAGACATCTTGACTCTGTTTCCTGAGATGTTTCAGAATGTGTTGTCAGAAAGTATTTTGAAAATTGCTCGCGAAAAGGAACTTGTGAGTTTTCATCTGCATAATATCAGAGATTACTCTGATGATAAACATAGATGTGTAGACGATAAACCGTACGGGGGGGGTGCTGGTATGGTTATGAAACCTGAGCCTGTGTTTAATGCGGTTGAGGCGGTGGAACTTCTTGATGATGCGATTCCAACAAGGATATTGTTGACCCCACAGGGAGAGACATTTAATCAGGGGATTGCTGCCGGTTTGTCAAAAAAGACCCGCTTAATGCTGATTTGTGGACACTATGAGGGATTTGACGAAAGAATAAGATCCGGGATAGATGCTCTTGAAATTTCTATAGGCGATTATGTACTGACTGGTGGAGAAATACCGGCAATGGTTGTAATTGATTCGGTTGCGAGATTGGTTCCCGGAGTTTTGGGTGGAGAAGATTCTCTGCAAGATGAGTCATTTGTAAATAGAATGCTTGAATATCCGCAATATACTAGACCTGCGGAGTTCAGGGGAATGAAAGTGCCTGATGTTTTGAAGTCCGGTCACCATTCAAAAATTGAAGAGTGGAAAACGGAAAATGCCATGTTGAGAACACAGGAGAGAAGGCCTGATTTGTTGAAAGAGAAAACAAAATAATATAGATAATATTTTTATATAAGGGGACGAGAATTATGAACATAGTTGCAGAGATAGAAAAAGAGAATATGAAAGAAAAAGTACCACAGTTTAAAGTCGGTGACCTGGTTGATGTACATGTTAAGACAGTTGAAGGTGAGAAAGAGCGCATTCAGATTTTTAATGGTACCGTTATCTCAAAGAGAGGTAGTGGTAACAGGGTGACGTTCACTGTTAGAAGGGTAGTACAGGGAGAGGGAGTTGAACGTGTATTTCCTCTGCATTCACCAAACATAGTGGACATAGTAGTGAAAAAGAGTCATAAAGTGAGACGTGCAAAATTGTATTATCTACGTGATAGAAAAGGGAAGAGTGCAAGACTGAAAGAAATTCGAAGGAGAGTAAAGAAAACAGTTAAAGCGGAAACGACAGCTCCTGTTGTGGTTGCTGCTGAGGCGCCAACTGAAACAACAGAAGCCCCGGCGGAGACTATAAAAGCCGTAAAGGACACGAATGTGGAAGCCAAGGCAAAGGTAGAAAAGAAGGATGAAAAATCATCGACTTAATCCTGGCGAACTTTGCAAAAAGGGCGAAGCCCTGGCGGGAAAGCTTTTAAAAAAAAGTGGATATAAGATACTGAAACGAAATTATGTAAGCAGGTACGGTGAAATTGATATCGTAGCGTATGACAAAGGTACCATTAGTTTCGTTGAGGTGAAGACCCGCCAATCAGAGAATTATGGCCCTCCGGAATTGGCAGTAACGAAAGAGAAAAGAAAGAGGATTATCCGCACCGCATTACATTACTTGGTGACAAATAAGATTGAAGACATCGATTGCAGTTTTGATGTTGTATCCATTTTGTTCAAAGAGAATGATAACAAACCGGATATCGAATTGTACAAAGGTGCATTTACGGCTGATGGTTTTGTTTCCTGGTAGATGCAGTCCTTGTTGGGCGCCATCAGACGAATGCTGAACTTTCAGACACAGAAACAATGCCTTTCACGTGATGGTGTTTTTCACAGAAATTTAGCTGCTGGCTTCAGCCTGTAATTATTCATTCTAAAATTTCAACCGGTTTGGTTGAACACAAGCCTATATTTCGAATTTTACTAATTATAATGATAATAGATACACATGCGCATCTTGATTTCCCGGATTTCAAAGATGATATTGATGATGTAATTAAACGTGCGGGGGAAGTTGGCGTTAAATATATTGTCAACGTCGGGACTAGTGTTGGCACGAGCATAAAATCGCTTGAACTGGCAAAAAAATATGATCATATTTATGCAAGTGTAGGCATACATCCTAACGCGGCATCAAATGCCTCTGAAGGCGATTGGTCCCGATTGGAAGAGCTGGCCGGGCAGGATAAAGTCGTTGCTATTGGAGAGACTGGACTTGATTACTACCGTGATCGTAGTAAAAAGGAGGATCAGAAACGTCTATTTCACCAACATTTGGAACTGGCACTGAAGTATAACCTACCGGTTATAATCCACAATAGAGAGGCAAGTGATGACTGCCTGGAAATTGTTCGTAAATATAGTGGCAGGGTAAATGGCGTTATTCACTGCTTTGCCGGTAGTAGAGATGATGCAAAAGAATTTCTGGAACTGGGGTTCCATATTTCGTTTGCCGGTCCAATAACCTTTCCGAAAGCGGGAAATCTAAGAGAAGCACTAAAAGCTGTTCCTGTTGAAAAGTTACTTCTGGAAACAGACTGTCCCTTTCTCGCCCCACAGCCTAAAAGAGGTAAGCGAAACGAACCATCTTATCTTCAATACACTATTCCGGTTCTTGCAGAACTGTATAAATTGTCGGTTGAAGATATTAAACGAATTACGTCTCTCAGTGCAATTAATCTGTTTGGTATTGCACAAAATAATCAGAAACCTGAGATTGCTTATGTTATAAGAAACTCTCTCTATCTGAATATAACGAGCCGTTGTCCTAATAGATGTGTCTTCTGCTCGAGAGAGACGGCACCTTACGTAAAGGGGCACTATCTTGGGACTGATAATGAGCCAACGGTTGAAGAGTTGAAAAGTGCGATTGGTGATCCGACAGGGTATGACGAAGTGGTTTTCTGCGGTTTTGGCGAATCTACCGAACGTCTGGACGTACTGAAGGAGATCGCCGGTTATTTGAAGGAGAAGGGTGCTAAAGTGAGGTTGGATACAAATGGCCTTGGTGATTTGATCAATGGTAGGTCGATTTGTGAAGAGTTGGATGGTTTGATAGATACTATCTGTATTAGTCTGAATACTAATAAAGAGGAGGAGTATCGGAAACTGTGCCATTCAGACTATGACGGCCAGGCATATCCTGCCCTGATGTCCTTTATAAAAAAAGCACGTGACCACGTACCGGACGTGATGATTTCTATAGTAGGTATGCCAGGAATTGATGTGGATGCCTGTAAGGATATAGCTGAAGACCTGGGAGTCCGTTTCCGGGTAAGGGAATATAATAACGTCGGATAAAAATCCGTTTCACTTCACACTTTAGATCAATTTTAGCTTAAGGGTTCGCGAAAAAATAATTTTACAATCTATCGCGCTCAGGTTTAGGTCAGATTTGGTCGATTTGATCGGGTTGAACCGCAAGCGTAGCCTAAGCTACACTGAGGATTCAGCACGAGAATATCGGACAAAGATGGCCTGACAATGAGATGCGAGAATGTAAAGTTATTTTCTTCCCGAACCCTAAATGCGTTCAAGAAGAATCGAGTAAGAAACAAGGATGTTGAAATTCTAGAATGACTATTTGTGGATTGAATCATTTGTCAATAGATCAGGTTTAACCCTCGTTTCCTTCCAACTGTTTCTATTTTAATGGATAAGAAAAAACTGGCGGTTATTCACATTGTTAAAAGGGAATTATCCTTGAGTGATGACGAGTACCGGAATATTCTTGAGCGAGTCACCGGTGTTCGATCCGCAAAGGATTTGACCGACAATCAGTTTCATAAGCTGATGCGTTATTTTGTCAGAACCAGCCATTTTCGAGTGACAAACAATGGAATAACCCTGCGGCAGAAACATTATCTGCAGCAGTTAAAAGAGGGACTTCAATGGGATGACGCCCATTTTCAGAATTTCATGCACAAATATTTTCACAACCGGGATATCAAAACATATACCAAACATGACGCAAGCAATCTGATTGTAGCATTAAAGGCGATCTTGAAAAGCTCCCCGCCTGCCTGCCGGTAGGCAGGGACAAAAGGCGCCCCTGCCCGTCCGGCAGGCGGGGAGGACAAGCTTAAGGGCACGTAAACCGGAAAACCTATTGCACCAGGTATAATGTCATTAATCTGTAGCAATCTCTTTGGCTTTGGTTATGTTGAAATAACTGACTATCATTAAGAGGAGTTTACAATGAACATTCAAAATACCGGAAAGAGAAAAAGGCAACCCACACATCCTGGTGAGATGTTGCGTGAAGATTTTATGCCTGATTATAACATGAACGTGTCGTCTCCTGCGGAGGCCTTGGGTGTTTCGCGGCAGACGATTAATGAGGTGTTGCGTGAGCGAAGAGCGATAAGCCCGTCAATGGCTTTGCGGTTGTCTCGTTTCTTTGGAAACAGCCCGGAGTTCTGGCTAAACGCGCAACATGCTGTGGATTTATGGCAGGCAGAGCGGGCCCATTCAAAAGAATTATCCAGTATACATCCACTGGCAAAAGCTTGAAAAATGAGTATCAAGTCGTGCCGTAGGCAGCTCGGCCTCTGGTGGACATCTAGCTTGCCCAGTTAAGCCATCAGCAGACTTGATAATCATATAGTAGGCATCTGCAAGTTAACAATATATCATAATGTTGATATTAATTATATTGTTAACAATTTTTTAAGGAGGTGCTGTAATGAGTTATTATGTAGGGATAGATTTAC
>JAIQZR010000175.1 GCA_021777035.1 Candidatus Scalindua sp.
AAAGAAACCTTAAGGAATTTTTTGAAATAGGCAGGCAATACTTTGAAGAGGAAGAGGGGTTAAGGTTTCTGGAAAGTGTAATCCGGTATTTATATAATTCAACCGAGATAGGTGTGAGTACGGTTGTAAATACTATAAAAGGCATATCAGAAAAGGGGGGTGAAATCAGTATGACAACTGCAGCAAAATTGATAGAAAAAGGAAAGTTAGAAGGGAAGTTGGAAGGGAAGTTAGAGGGAAAGATTGAAGGTGAGAAAGCATTATTAATTCGTCTAATGGAGCGAAAGTGGGGTGAATTAAAACCTGACTCAAAAGCACGTTTAAATAAAATAAACTCATCTGATGAATTGGAGGCTTTAGGAGAAAAAGTTATCATTTCCGATCGTGTAGAAGATATATTCCTGGACGAATGAAAATTGTTAACTATGGTGTGTTGTTAAGTAGAGATTTGATAATCAAATATAGTTCAATCTGTCAAATAATGGTCAAAGGCAGACTTGACCCCCTTACGGCTTTTCTCTCAAAAACATCAAACACCGGAAAGCAAAAATATGAAACAAACAATGGATATTGTTGAAATTAAAAAAAAATTAGAAAAAAATCTTGCGAGGATAAAGGAACTTTTTAATGTAAGTGAGTTAGGAATATTTGGATCTTTCGTTAATGGAAGTCAACAGGATGGGAGTGATATAGATGTTCTGGTTGCTTTTGTCAAGGGGCACAAGGATTTTTTTAATTATATGCGATTACAATATTATCTGGAGGATTTGCTGAAAGAGAAGATTGATCTGGTAATCAAAGATGCTGTTAAACCAAGGTTAAAGGAAAAGATTCTTAGTGAGGTAGAGTATGTCTGAAGAAGGCAGAGATTATATTCTTTTCTTTGAAGATATTCTTGGCTCAATTGAAAAAATTGAATCTTATATTGCCTGTCTGTCATACGAAGATTTTTGTAAAAATGATATGGTAGTAGATGCAGTGATAAGAAATTTTGAAGTAATAGGTGAAGCAGCAGGAAGCATTCCTCATAAGATACAGGAAAAACATATGGAAATAGAATGGAGAGAAGCCATAGGTTTCAGGAATGTACTAATCCATGATTATTTTGGTATAGATGTGGAAGCGGTTTGGGACACGATACAAAATAATATCCCTGTTTTTAAAAAACATATTGAAAAAGGGTTAAATATTGAAAAAAGAAATAGGAAGTAGTTTCACCCTTTGGTTACTCCGTGAAATGCGGGATCTATTTAACCGAGGCGTTCTTGTGCATGTCCTCGGCGCCTTTTGTCCGGGGAGTGTGATACCGTTTTTTTGCGTTGTTTGCCTGCCAGACGCATATTTTGGCGGGACGGGGCGGGTTTGCGGCAAGAGGGCGCTTTGTAATATGGAGAAAAATTGTTAACTATGGTGTGTGGTTAAGTGGATATTTGATAATCAACTATAGTCCAATTTGGCAAAGAAAGGTCAAAAGCAGACTTGACCTCTTTACGACCCCTTTACAAGAAATCCTTAAGCTCCAACCCCCAGCCTCCAACCTCAGGTAGTTGTTGAACTATGGGGGATCGGCGCTCCATATCGTGAGTTTCTTTATGTAGATGATTTGGCTGATGCATGTCTGCTTCTCATGCAAAACCATAGTGCAAAGGAGATAGGAGAGTTTGTAAACGTAGGAACAGGAGTAGACTTTCAACTAAAGGACCTGGCTACAATTATTCAGAAAATTGTAAATTTCGAAGGGGTGTTACAGTGGGATACATCAAAACCGGACGGTATGCCAAGAAAACTCTTGGATATATCGAGAATAAAGGTACTAGCTTGGCAGCCGAAAACAACCCTTAAAGACGGGATAAAAAGAATGTATGACTGGTACCTGGGGAAATAATGCATTTGTGCCTGTAAATAAAAACGAAACAGTTCTTGGGAAGTATTTAAATCATGTTAACAGAATATATTGAGGAAGCCTTAAAAACGGCACGATATGAAATAATAGAGGATGAAGAACCCTATTACGGAGAAGTAGATAAACCTAGGGGCGTTTGGGCTTCGGGTAGGACTCTAGAGGAATGTAGAGATAATCTTAAAGAAGTTATAGAAGGTTGGATACTGCTAAGTATTAAGAAAGGACTTCCAATTCCAAAGATTGGAAAATATAAGATAAAAGAGATCCAGGAAACTGCTGTAATAGATGTCTAAACTAAAACCTGTTTCTTATCACGAGCTTGTAAAAAGACTTAGAGGTTTGGATTTTGAAGGTCCATACGGTGGCGGAAAACAATTGTATATGCTGAAAGGTAATTTAAGAATAACTATACCGAATCCGCACAAGAAAGAGATAGGGGTAGATTTGTTAATGAGGATACTCAGATAGGCAAGAATAACAAGAAAAGATTGGATGGGAAAAAGATAAAGTATTGGCTTTCTTCTTTGAATTATTTTTGTGTTACTTTGTGACTTTTAGTGGCAAGGAAATTTAAATCAATAGCTTGTTTTCATCTGTGTCAATCGGTGTCCATCCGTGGTTAAAAATTATCTTTTTTGTTAACTTCGGAATGCAGTCAAGGGGAGATTTGACCCCATTTTTTGACCCCATTTTTTTCAAGGGGTTAGCTTGGTTCAGCCCAGGACGCCATTTTTTAATTTTCCAAATATGTTAGTTGGATATGGACATGGGGCGTTAGAAAAAACAGAATATAAAAAGTGTTGGGAGGATAGAAATGGGAATTGACGTTGATAAAGATGAGCTTTACGGCCTTATAAAAGAAGCTGTTAGAGAAGTTATACATGAAGAGACATTAGAATTCTTCTTCAAAAATATACCTTTAGTGTCAAAGGAAGAAATGCAGGACATCGAAAAACTATATGGTAAACCGTCAACAGACAAAGAAGTGGTTTATAGTGAAAATGTAGAAATATGAAATGGAGAATAGATTACTCAAGAAACGCTGATAAATTTGCTCGGAAGCATAATGTTTGCATCGATGTAAGAGAAGAAATAAAGAAATTCTTGATAAAAATGAAGGGTGAGAATGTAAACATTGATCTAAGTAAACTGAGTGGAGAGTGGAAAGGTTATTATAGGATAAGGAAAGGGAAATTAAGGATAATATTTGAAGTAAGCAAGAGCGCAAGGGTTTTGTTTGTAGAAAAGATAGACTTTAGAGGGGATGTATATAAATAAATTTCGCGTCTTTCGTGGTTAAATGTTTTCTTTAAAT
>JAIQZR010000176.1 GCA_021777035.1 Candidatus Scalindua sp.
AAGGCCCTCGCCTTGGCTTGTCCACTCGCTGCCATCGTATTCGTTATCACTGACGTCAACGTAGTCTTACCATGATCCACATGACCTATCGTACCAACATTAACATGCGGCTTTGTCCTCTGAAATACTTCCTTGGCCATACCTCTTTCACCTCCTCAAACAACTTATTAAATATCTAAAATTATGTCACACTGCTATAAACTTTTGCTGGTGCCGGTTTATACTCACAAGGCTCCATAGTGTACGTTCCCCTACCCTGAGAAATCGACCTTATAACACTTGAATATCCAAATGTCTCAGCTAACGGAATCTTACCTTTAATTATTCTCAGATCTCCATCATTAACCATCTCGTCAACAATGGCCCTTCTACTATTAAAATCTCCAAGAACATCACCAAGATAATTTTCCGGAACAGTAACCTCTATTTTCATTATTGGCTCTAATAGAACTGATTTCGCTTTTTCTACAGCCTTTCTCAAAGCGACACCCGCAACATTATAAAAAGCAAACTCGGAAGAATCAACAGTATGCATATCCCCATCAATTAATGTTACTTTCATATTTACAAGAGGATAACCACCTGACACACCGCTCTTTGCCGTATCCATAATACCTTTTTCTACAGATTTTATATATGGCTTAGTTATCGCACCGCCTTTTATCAAGTCAACGAATTCAACAGACTTCTCTCCCTTGTGTGGCTCCAGTATAATTTCTATACGAGCATATTGGCCACGCCCTCCCGTCTGTTTTACAAATTTTTCGTCTATCTCTGCCTTCCGCTCAATAGTTTCTCTATATGAAACTCTAGGAGCACCAACATTTGCGTTTACTTTGTACTCACTCAGCATCCTGTTCTTCAAGACTTCAAGATGCAATTCGCCCATTCCGGAGATTATCAATTGACTTGTTTCACTATCTGTATGAATCTTAAATGTCGGATCCTCTTTTGCCAGTTTGGCCAACACAATAGCTAATTTTTCTTTTTCTACTTCCGTCTTCGGTTCAATCGCCATGGAAATAACCGTTTCAGGGAATTCTATTTTTTCTAAAATTACTGGATGATCCTCAACACATATCGTATCCCCAGTACCGGTATCTCTAAATCCTACCACTGCTACAATATCACCCGCGGACGCACTCTCTAGCTGTTCTCGTTTGTCTGCATGCATACTATAAATGCGACTTGCCAACTCTTTCTTCCGTGCCCTTGGATTATACAGTCTTTGCCCAGATGTAAGCGTTCCTGAATAAATCCGCAAATATGTAAGATCTCCATGCTTATCAGATGCTATCTTAAAAGCCAGTGCACTTAAATGTTCCTCGGGAGTAGGCTTTCTTTCTGTGGCTGTTTCGTCATTTACATCAATTCCTTTTACGGGCGGAATATCCAGAGGTGAGGGCAAATATTCACATACCGCATCAAGCAATTGCTGAACTCCCTTATTCTTGAAAGCTGAGCCACACAGCACTGGCATTAAACCGTACTTGATGGTTCCTTCACGCAAGGCTCTCACAATTTCTTCTTCACTAAAGGCACTCTCACTTAAATACTTATCCATAAACCATTCAACTTTGTCAGCAATGCCCTCTAGCATCATCTCTCTATATATCGATGCATCCTCGATCAAATCCTCTGGTATTTCACGTTCTTCGTACTCTGATCCAGACTTGTCTTCATCGTGGATAAATATTATAGCCTTCATTTTTATTAAATCAACCATACCTTCAAAGTTTTTTTCTTTACCAATAGGGAGATGGATCGGAACGATATTCTTATTTAATTTATCTTTAATATCATTAAATACTTTCACAAAATCAGCGCCCATTCTATCCATTTTATTAACAAAACAAATTCGGGGCACTTTATATTTATTAGCCTGCCTCCACACGGTTTCAGTTTGCGCTTCAACACCACCAACACCGCAAAAAACGCATATCGCACCATCTAAAACCCTTAGAGATCTTTCAACTTCAATTGTGAAGTCTACATGACCTGGAGTGTCTATCACGTTTATCTGATAATCTTTCCAAAAGCACGTAGTCGCAGCTGACGTAATAGTAATACCACGCTTCTGCTCCTCCTCCATCCAGTCCATGGTTGCAGTACCTTCGTGAACCTCACCCAGTTTAAAATTCTTTCCAGTATAGAAAAGTATGCGCTCCGTAGTAGTCGTTTTACCTGCGTCTATGTGCGCTGCAATTCCAATGTTTCTAAGATTACCTAGTTTATTTTTTTTCATAATACACCAAATTAAATATTACCACGCAAAATGAGCAAACGCTTTATTCGCTTCTGCCATCTTGTGAGTATTCTCCTTTTTTGTAATCGACACACCTTGTTTTTTATATGCGTCAGAAAGCTCATCTGCAAGTTTTAAATATGTAGCCTTGCCCTTTTTACTGCGCACAGCAGAAAGAATCCACCTTATCGACAACGATAATTGCCTTTTCTTTGACACCTCACGCGGCACTTGATAAGTTGCCCCTCCAACTCGCTTCGACTTCACTTCGACCAGAGGCTTTACATTACCAACAGCAGTCTCAAATATTTCTAATGGCTCTTTGTCTTCAAATCTAGTCCCCAACACATCCATAGCACCATAGAACAGTTTTTCTGCAACACTTTTCTTACCTTCATGCATTAAATTATTTATGAACTTGGTAACTAACATACTTTTATAACGCACATCAGGCTGATGAAATACCTCAGTGCTCCTATATTGCAGTGCCATGTATTATCTCCTACATCAGTAATTAACAAATAAATTTACAAACTATTTAGGGCTTTTTGCCCCATATTTAGATCTTCC
>JAIQZR010000177.1 GCA_021777035.1 Candidatus Scalindua sp.
GTTTCAAAGATGTCAAATCCCTTCGACTTTATTCTCTTGATATGATTCATCACATCTTCTTGAGATTCAATAGCCTCAATCTCGGCTATTCTTATATTTTTGAATTCTTCGCGTGTATAGCCAAGATTCTCATGCGCATGCCTGTTGAAATCCACTATCTTCCCTGTATCTGAATTTATCACCATTATGGAATCCACTGCCTGCTCAAACATCATACGGTATCTCTCCTCTGATTCTTGCCGTGCTATTTCAATCAGATGACGTTCAACAACTTCCCTCCTTAACGATATGTTCGTTTTCGATAGCTCCTTTGTACGTTCATCCACGCATTTTTCCAAAGTGTGATTGAGTTCTCTCAGCTTTTTCTCCATTTCCTTACGCTCGGTGATGTCAGTTATGACGGTCAAGCATCGCCTGGAATTATCATCTTCATTCTGTATAGCAGTGCATGCCAGTTGCGCGTGGAATTCAGTGCCATCTTTTTTTACCATCTTTATTTCTAACTCCTTATACGTCTTCTCTGCATGAACCGTCCTTTGGTGCAAGTAGTATTTGTTCGCGTCTCCTTTTGACATGAACTTTGAAAAGGGTTGCTTAATCAACAAACCTCTCTCTATACCCAGTATTGACGCGCCGGTGAGGTTTGCCTCAAGTATTATGCCTTTATCGCTAACAGTAAAATATCCAACCGGTGCGAAGTCATAAAGGCGTGAGTATTTCTGTTGAGACTCTTCAATCAGCACCTGTGCAGTGCGGAGTTCTTCATTCTGCATCTCCAACTCTATCTGGTATACTTGCAGTTCGTGGGCAAGTATGCGGACATCTGCATCTGAGAGTTTCTCTATATTAATCGTTTCAACTTTGAGTTTTTTCTCTGCTTTTCTGCGAAGATCGGAGGTGTTTTTGTTAGCATCTTTTTTCATTTTTGTTATCTTTACATTTTCTGTATTTCTGCCAAAAGATATGAAGGCTTGCTGTCATTGCTGTCTGTCATAAAAACGTTTCCTGTGCTATCATGACACAGTGTCAGTAATTTTGTTGCAGGATTAAGGCTGAGAAATAATTTTGCGTTTCTACGACTAACATTTTCTCTGAAGAATGTAATAATGGCATAAACATCAGTACTTACATAATGATCTCTAAACCCAAATGTCGATTTTACCCCAAACGGTTCTACAAACTCAGCCTGTTTTGGAATAAATTTGCTATCTTTAGCATCTTCGATATAGAAGAATCCATAATGGATTCTCGACAGAAATGCATCTTACCTTAGA
Organism: Candidatus Scalindua sp.; assembly: GCA_021777035.1. Classification (GTDB taxonomy): domain Bacteria; phylum Planctomycetota; class Brocadiia; order Brocadiales; family Scalinduaceae; genus Scalindua. The sequence continues at coordinate 1,275 of JAIQZR010000177.1, forward strand.
TTAATATAGATTGCAACCCAGGGAAAACTGATACTGTTCTTGGTGGATAACAGGAAAAATAGTTGATGCCATGCACCAATCGGAGACACGTCATCATAAAATTCACTATTTTGAGCATCTTCAACTTTAATAGTATATTCTTAGCCACCGGGAAGAATATCTCTTATCAACAATAATGGAAATACGCCTCCTGTCATGGCGGATTCAAACAGGATAAGGCAGGCAGGCATTATTAATAATAATAACCCTTCCCGTTCCTCTTTCTGAGATAGCCCTTTTCCTGTAGTTGCCAATCATGCCTGAGTTTTTTGATGGTTGCCAATAGGCCCATAATAATCTTTCCTGTACGTTCTCCGTTACAATCTTAGTTGTTGGATATTCCGGAATAACGTTTATGGAAAATCTGCAAAGTTTTGTATAATGACGTCCGTTAAATTAATCATCTCTTATTCATTGAAATAGGTTGTCTATAATACGGAGGAAAATTTCATGAAAAATATAAAATTATTTATCATAGTTATGCTGACAGTTTTTACGGGAATGGCCGGGGCGTGCAGGGCCGTACCTGAATCCGGAAGCATGCAGGTTGCCAGTGCTGAAAATACAAAATCTAGTCCGGATAGTACCCAGTCTGACAGCGTTAAGAGTATCGTAAGTGAAACAGGTGGAGATAAGGGATGTATGTCATGCCATAAAGGGATTGAAGTTATTAATGATAGAATGCAACCGTACCTTCTGCTATTTGCCAAACAAAAATATGGGAAGGGTAGGGGGTATGAGTGTGCAATTTGTCATGAGGGTGTTCCATCATCTGATAACAAAGAGGAATCTCATCAGGGACTCATTCCCAATCCATCCAGTATGTGGGTTCTTCATGAGGGAAAAGGCTGTGCAAAGTGTCATGATGGTAAAGGGAGTATTACCTCTTTAATGGGGGAACCGCTCGAAAAGCCTGTTGGTGGAGAGATAATGTCAGGTCAGACTGCTACTCTGGATCCGTCAGGAACCCTTGGTAGAAACTATACTAACCGTCTGGCCAAATCGCTTCATTCGCTTCAAACGGGTATCGCAAGCAAAAACCTCTCATCAAACGGAGTTATTCCGAAGGGGACTTTTCCTTACGGTAATTTTAACATGGTGGATACGGACGGTCCTATTCCCAGTGTAGGCACAGATAAGTTTAAGGAGTGGACGGAAAAGGCCGTTAAGTTTGGATATTTGAGACGGCTTGACAGAGTTGATGAAATACCGGATTTTAAGAAAGGTGTATCGGTATTCAATTCAGAGGAAAAGGCCGGTTTTTCGGACACCTATAGAAAGCAGTGCGCACGATGCCATGTTTGGGGAGAGGGGAGAAATAAAAGGGGTGATTTAAGGGCGTCAGGCTGTGCCGCCTGCCACATGCTCTATGGAAATGATGGAAAGTATGAAGGGAATGACCCTCAAATTAAGAACTCTGCAGAGCGTCCTCATCCGTTAAGGCATCGTATTACTACCGCAATTCCGGCGGCACAGTGTACTCACTGTCATACACGTGGGAAGAGAATAGGGACTACCTTTGTTGGAATGTTTGAGTTTGACTACATAAAGGACGCCCATGCTGCTCCTTTTGATGAAAATGGGCAGGCGCAGAAACCTCTTTTTACAAAGGAGTATATGCATGTGCGGAAAGACGTACACTTTGAAAGAGGTATGCAGTGTGTGGACTGTCACACATCGATTGATGTGCATGGCGATGGAAACATATACCCGGCAACATTATACCAGGTGGAGATCAGTTGTTACGATTGTCACGGGACACCGGAGAAATTTCCCTGGGAGCTGTCAGTAGGATACGGAACACCGGTAACATTGGACGGTAGCAGAGGGACATATAAAAAAGGGAGTGTGGAATATCTGCTTACCTCGAGAGGGAACGTGAAGCAAAACTGGAGAAGAGAGGGAGACACATCATATGTTTATAGTAGATTTACCGGAAAAAAACACGAGATACCTCTCTTGAAGAAGATTAATCAAACCGATACCTTCAAGACGAAGCAGGGTAAGATCGCGATGTCGACTATCCACAAACATATTGAAAAAATGGAATGCTATGCGTGCCACGCTACTTGGGCCCCTCAGTGCTTTGGGTGCCATATGGAATATGATAGAAGGGCAGAAGGTACTGACTGGATCACTACTTCTAAAAAGATTGATCCTGTGACAGGCAGACAGACGGTGACAAAAAAAGCCGGTAACCTGTCGCTGGAAAACCGCTCTTTTATGAGATGGGAAAGTCCTATATTGGGAATGAATTTGAGGGAAAAGGTGTCCCCGCTCGCACCGGGGTGTCAGGTCTTCTACACCTTTATTGATGAAAATGGAGAGATAAAGGCCCTTAATAAAATATATACAACTTCAACCGGACACAATTCTCCAACACTTGCCCCTTTGCAGCCTCATTCAATTTCACTGGTTGCCAGAACGTGTGAGGATTGTCACACCAACCCTAAGACTATCGGATACGGTACCGGTAATTCCAGGAGTGCAGAGAAACTTCTGGGAGATAGTCCTCTCTTCCAGGATTTATCTAAAGGCGTATATGGTGATATTCCGGGTGCGAAGACCGGTAAATGGCAAGTCCCGAAAATTACTGATTTCCCCTTTGCTCTTGACCAGTTGGTCACGCGGAGTGGTAAACAGATCCAGAACATGCCGTTGCCTGAAGACAGGCCGTTAAATGAGAAGGAGAGGAATATTGTGGAGAGAGAGGGGTTGTGCATGGGATGTCATCAATACCATGGAACCCCGGAATGGGACAAAATCATAAAGAGATACGGCAGGGCGGAAACTCCGGAACAGCACGAAAAAATCATTGAAGAAGCGTTCAAAAGCCTTCTAGATAAGGCGAAATAGACCGCTGATTTTGTTTACAAGATGGGAATTGTTGAGGAAGAAACGGACGAATCGCTTTACTGGATGGAACTCTTGATTGAGACAAAAATTATGGAATCTATGAAACTTGAACCCTTGATGAAAGAGGCCAATGAACTCTTGGCTATTACTGTTACATCTATAAAAACAGCTAAGAGAACTAGATGAAATCTGAAATCCGAATTCCGAAATCAGAAATGTTAAGCAAAATAGGAAAGTTTAACTTACACTATTTTTAATACCGGAGATCACAATGGCGCTACTAAAATCGATCACAGTACCATTAGGGACAAAAGCAATAGACTTTTGTCTGAAGGGAACAGACGGTAAAATGCACTCTCTTGCTGACTATGACGACAAAGGCGTTTTAGTCATTATCATTATGTGCAATCATTGCCCATACGTACAGGCAGTGGATGATAGGTTCGTCCAATTACAGGGAAAATTTGCAGAACAAAACGTTCAGCTTATCGGAATCAACCCGAATGATGGAACCAAATACCCTGACGACAATTTTGAAAATATGGTCAAGAGGGCAAAAGATAAGGGATACAATTTTCCCTATTTGAGAGATGAGGATCAGTCCGTAGCTAAGAAGTACCAGGCGCAATGCACTCCCGACATATACGTCTACAACAAAGAGAGAGCGTTATGCTATCACGGACAGATAGATGACAACTGGCAGCATCCGGACAAAGTAACGTCGCACGATCTACATGATGCCATCCAGGCACTGCTGGAAGAGAAAAAACCGTCTCCCAATCAATACCCGTCAATGGGATGTTCGATTAAGTGGAAAGAGTGATTAATGAGTAAGAAACCAGAGCAGATAACAATAGGAGAGGAACTTTGCATTTGTCCTGAATGTGGATACGGGGATGGTTTTCATACTTCATTTGTACGGCAGACAAAAGAGCAGTGTAAAATCATCCTGATATGTCCAAGCTGTCACGCCCGTTTTGATCCGAGTTGGAAGGTTAATGTATAAGGTAAAAGGAAGAGGAGATTTATTTTTCTTTATCTCTGTATTCCATTAAACAAAGGGACATCACACCGTTTTGCAGCTTTCTTTAACCCTGAATCTTGAGTCGCGATCGGAACACCATTCCTCATGGCTAAATCTAAATATGAAGCATCATACGAAGAGATATTACATTCCCGGGCTAAAGCAAATATCTCTTTCAGCATTCTATCAGGTGACTCCTGTTGTACGGTAATTGGGAGATCATTGATTAAGTTGAGAAATCTAATACCATCTGATTCTGTTAAACGCTTTCTCCGTTCTGCGGACAAGACAACATTTCCTACCTCAAGTGGCCATATAGCGGGAACTAATGCTTCGTATTTTTCCAGGCTGTCTAAAACAATATCTGCGTATTTGCTGGTTTCATCACTAAAGCACCATGTCATAACAATAGAATTGTCTATTACGAATTTATTATCCATCTATCGCCTTCCTTCTTCGATCATTTCTTTTAATGATAAACCGTTCAAAGAGTGGTTTTTTCGGAATTTCCGTAAGTTGGTGATAACATCTTGGGGCAATGTTTTTTTTGCTAATTCTGGTTGTTGTAGTACTGCCACCGGTATGCCGTGTTTCGTGATGACTATTTTCTCTCCTTTTGCTACTCTATTTAATAACCTGGGTAAATGAGTTTTTGCTTAGTATGCACCGACTGTTGTCATGGATATTCTCCTTGGGACTGGTTTTAGACTAGTCTAAACAGGCTGGTTCCTTTTGTCAAGAAATTAAAATATGCAATATTGATGCCTAAGGTCTGCTCTCTTCAGAACCACAATTATTCACTTTATTGAAAACTTCACAAGCGGCATTACAAATGATTTCAAAATACTCAGCTAATGCTATTCCCACTGGTATCGGCATTTTAGAGAACTCTTCATATAATCTTTTTAATACATCTTTGATGTCTCCGTGATTGCTCCTCTTTCTCGTGTTGCAAATCAAACTTTCATTCTTTTTCCATGATTGGTGGATTCGTCCTTTGTCCTTAATCCACCCTACAAACTAATTAAATAGTGATTCAGAGTAGGATGGGTTAAGCGAAGCGAATCCATCATTTTGTATTTGTTGGGTGCATTGCACTTCATCCAACATATCTTTTTATTGTATCAGCGCGCTAGTTAAACTATGCACTTTCAGTGCAAGGCTTTCAGCTGTTTTTTTAAGAATTTATGGCTAGTTGGCAAATTAAGAACGGACACAAAAACTATACGGTTTTTAGTTTTACAGTACGTTTTCCATCGGAATAATAGGACTTTCAGTCCAGAGTGGTTCAGTGTCTTAATTGGTTGGTTAGATGATCATTCCAAATCTAAATCTTTAATAACATTGCTTAACTGAATACTTTCTTCATGCTTTCTCTTTATTCAGTTGTGCTAATGTAATTAAGCAAGTCCTAGTTTAGCCTTAGCTTCCTGTTTCAAATATTCAAGAAGAATACTGAATGTCCAAGAACTTGTTTCTTTTATTATTTTCTTTTTTGCTAAAGCCCAAATACTATCATCTTTCGCTGCTTGTAGGAATTCTTGTCCATCCCATGTTAAACGTTCAATAATTATTCGGATATATTTGTTATATTCTTTATTGACTTTAGCTTCTATGAAATTTGCATCTATTAAAAGTTCAATATGTTCACCCACTGTTTCATCGTCATATCCTGTAATTTTTGAGCTTGTTAAAGAATTACCAGAAGGGCTATTTTCGACTGCTAAAAGAATTTTTCGTATTAAATCTGCATCTCTTTTCATAATAATTCTTCCTTTTATGATTTTATTAAGAGGATAAATACAAAAGGAATGCGCCACACTCACAAACAAGTTACCATCTTGAGTGGAATGTGACTTTCCCGACAGGCAAAGCCATTTATAGTTGAAATAATGAATCCAGGCCATATAGACCGAAACTGGTTAAATTTCAAGGCGTCATGCACCTCTGTCTTTAACTATGGGAATCTGGGATTATCTCAAATCTATAAATGAACGCAACCCTACATTAAGTAAGTAATAATCTTACTCATAGCTAATCTCCTTACAATAAAAAAGGTTAACAATGTAGGGATGCAGGGCGCATCCCAAAACTTAATTTATGCAAGCATATCCATCAGTTGATGGAGCTAGTGTCTGTATAGAATGAAATCTAGTAGATTGTAGAAATTCTAGGGATTATAATACTTGAGTAACTATCTAAATCAAGTAGAAAAATGATAACAAGCCCTATTGGCACGGATTTAAAGAAACCATACTCTTCCTGTTACTATTCAGAAATGTAATAATGTTGAAATTTTTAATATTATTAATAAAATCGACCTATGCAACCTAAACACCATAAAACTATTTATTTTCTTAGAACCGGATTATTTGAAAATCTCTCTAGTTTTGCTGAATTGGAAAAACGCATTTCTAATTTACCCACAACTGTTGATGTAGGAGATGCATTTGAGGTGTTTGCCGAAGCCTACTTCTTTACTCAAAAGATTGAGCAAGCAGAAGATGTATGGCCGTTTAAATCTGTTCCATCTGTTATAAAAGATGATCTCTCTCTAGGTACAAACCAGAAAGACATGGGTGTCGATGGCGTATACAAGACAACATCAGGTACATTCAATGCATATCAAGCCAAATTCCGTACAGGACGTCCATCACTTACATGGAGAGAAATATCAACATTTATGGGACTTACAGACAGGGTCAACCAGCGTGTTTTGTTTACAAACAGCAATGATATTACATCAGTAATAAATGAACGCTCTGGATTTCATTGTATAAGCGGCAATGACCTTGACCGCCTAAATAGGAGTGATTTTGAGACTATTCTTAAATGGCTACAAAGTGGTGACGTAGAAGTTAAGAGAAAGACACCTCTGCCTCATCAATCTGATGCCATTAAGGACATACTAAATACCTTAAAAGATGAAGACCGTGCTACTGCGCTTATGGCCTGTGGCACGGGGAAAACACTTGTTGCATTATGGGTTACCGAGCAAATGGGCGGTCATAATATCTTAGTCCTTCTCCCTTCCCTGACACTAGTTAGACAAACCCTGCATGAATGGCTAAGGGAAACACAGTGGCAGCATCTCTCCTATTTATGTGTCTGTTCTGACCCTACTGTTGCAAGCAAGGAACTTGATAGTATAAAAATTAATCAGTCTGATCTGGATTTTGCGGTTACTACTGAACACAGTACGGTAAAACAATTTCTTTCCCAAAATACTAAAGGTGTCAAAATTGTATTCTCTACATATCAATCTGCTCACATTGTAGCAGAAGGTATAGACAATAATTATCAGTTTGATTTTGGCATCTTTGATGAAGCACATAAAACGGCAGGCAGAGAAGGCAAAAAGCTTAGCTTTGCACTAAAAGATGATAATTTGCTCATAAAGAAACGTCTATTTCTAACGGCTACTCCCAGACACTACAATTTAAGCAAAAGGAATGATGAAGGAGACTTTGACCTTGTTTATTCCATGGACAACCCTGATGTGTATGGCAAGGTTGCACATAAATTATCCTTTGCCAAAGCTGCTCGTCAGGACATAATCTGCAATTACAAAGTAATCATATCAGTGGTCACTTCAGAACAGGTCAGCAAAGAACTTCTAAAAAGAGGCGAAGTATTAATTAATGGAGATGTGGTGAATGCTCAGCAGGTTGCTAATCAGATTGCCTTTAAAGAAGCGGTAAGCAAATACAACATCAGGCGAATATTTACTTTCCACAAATCAGTCGCTACAGCAAAATCATTTACAGAAAAAGGTTCAGAAGGTATCTGTATACAATTACCTGAGTTCAACACTTTCCATGTAAACGGAAAGATGTCTACTTCTGTACGTGAGGGCATTATGAATGAATTTAAGAATTCAGATTTTTCGGTTATTTCAAATGCACGCTGCCTTACCGAGGGAGTGAATTTGCCTGCTGTTGACATGGTGGCATTCATGTCACCAAAGAAGAGCAGAGTGGATATAGTACAGGCAACAGGACGGGCAATGCGAAAAGACCCTTATAATCCTGATAAAGTACTTGGGTATATATTGGTTCCGCTTTATCTGGAGATAACATCAGGGGAAAGTATAGAAGATGCTGTTGCCAAAGCCAATTTTGAAGAAGTTTGGAATGTATTACAAGCACTACAGGAACAGGATGAAGTCCTAACTGACATCATCAGGCAAATGCAGGAGGATAAAGGAAGAGATGGACAATACAAGGGTGATGGAGTTGGTGACATTGTAGATATTCTTGGTGTAGATATTTCATTAAATACCCTTAAAGAATCAATTACGGCTTTGTGTATAGAAAAGTTGGGTTTTACATGGGATTTGAGATTTGGAGAGTTAATAAAATATAAGGAACAGTATGGTAATTGTAATGTTCGTAAACATGCAACAAAATATAATCAACTTGCCGATTGGGTAGGTAAGCAACGCACCTATTACAAAAAGGGAAATCTTATCGATATGCGAACTAAGCGTTTAAATGATATCGGCTTCGTGTGGGATCCATATGAATCGTCTTGGCAAGAGATGTTTGACATATTAATAGAATACAAAAATAGATTTGGAGATTGTAATGTTCCTCAGCTATGGGAAGAAAACATACAGCTTGCAACTTGGGTAGGCACACAACGCAGGCAGTATTTAAATAATAAATTAGAGAATGACCGTATTAAATGTTTGGAGGATATAGGGTTCATGTGGGCTCTAAAGGAAGAGTTCGAAAGAAGGTGGGTAGAGATGTTTGAGGCATTAATAGAATATAAAAAAGCTCATGGAGACTGCAAAGTTCCATATGAATGGGCAGAAAATGAACAGCTTGTAAGATGGCTGTCTTTGCAACGCCAGAATTATAAAAATGGGAAACTTAATAAAGACCAAATCAAAAGATTAGAAGATATAGGCTTTGTGTGGAATCCATTGGAATCGTTTTGGAAAGAGATGTTTGTGGCATTAGTAGAATATAAAAAAGAGCATGGAGATTGCAATGTTCCTTCTACTTGGGCAGAAGACAAACAGCTTGCTGCTTGGGTGTGTAGTCAACGTACAAATTACCGAAAAGGAAACCTTAATGATGATCGTGTAAAACAGTTAGAAGACATTGGCTTTTTGTGGACCCAGAGGAGAGCATTGAACGAAAAAATTTGGAAAGAGACATTTGAGTTACTAAAGGAATATAAGGAAGAATATGGAGATTGCAATGTTCCAAGTAGATGGTCGGAAAACAAGCCGCTTGCTGCTTGGGTGAAAACCCAACGTACAAATTACCGAAGAAGAAAACTTGATGATGACCGTATTAAAAGGTTAGAGGATATAGGTTTTGAGTGGACGTTTTCTTTGGAAGAGAAGTGGGAAAAGGGATGGGAAGAGATGTTTGATGTATTAAGAGAATACAAGGAAGAGCATGGAGATTGCAATGTTCCTCTAAGATGGGAAGTGAACAAGGGGCTTGGTCACTGGGTGATTGGTCAACGTATGCGTTATAAAAAAGGGAACCTTAGTGATGATCGTATCAAACGGTTAGAGGATCTAGGGTTTGTGTGGGATCCATCTGAATCGCAATGGGAAGAAATATTTAAAGTGTTAGTAGAATATAAGAAAGAACATGGGAATTGTAATGTTTCATCTGAATGGGAGAAAAACAAGCAGCTTGCTAGGTGGGTGAAATCACAACGGATTCTTTATCTAGACAATCAGTTAGATAAAGATCGTATTGAACGTTTAGAAGATTTAGGGGTTGTTTGGAAAAGACTTGAATCGCAATGGGAAGAAATGTTTGATGCATTAAGAGAATATAAAAAAGAGCATGGAGATTGTAAAGTTCCAACTGGATGGGCAAAAAACAAGCGGCTTGCTGGGTGGGTGCGTACACAACGTAAAACTTATCTAGACAACAAATTAGATAAAGACCGTATTAAGTGTTTAGATGATATCGGGTTTGTTTGGAATCAGCTTGATTCAGACTGGGAGGAGAAATTTGAACTATTACGAGGTTACAAAATAAATCACGGGAATTGTAATGTTCCCCTAAGGTGGGAAGTGAACAATGCAAAGATTGGACGCTGGGTTTCTATACAACGGAAATCTTATCTAAACGGAAAACTAGATAATGATCGCATTAAACGCTTAGAAGATATTGGCTTTGTTTGGCGTCAACTTGATTCAAACTGGGAAGAAATGTTTGAAATATTAAGAGAATATAGGAAGGAGCATGGACATTGCAATGTTCCCAGCACGTGGGTTGTGAACAACTCAAAGATTGGAATGTGGGTGTCTATACAACGGAAATCTTATCTAAACAACAAAATAGATAAAGATCGTATTAAACGTATGGAAGAAATAGGGTTTGTGTGGAGTCCGATAGAATCAAAGTGGGAAGAGAAATTTGATTTATTAAAAGTATATAAGAATAATCATGGAAACTGTAATGTTTCTTCTGCTTCGATAGAAGATAGACAGCTTGCTACTTGGATGATTAATCAACGTCAGAAATATAGAAAAGGACAACTTGATGAAGACCGAATCAAACGTTTAGAAGATATAGGCTTTGTGTGGAATATTTGCAAATAATAAAAGGATCTTCCATCGTTGCTAGGAATATTGATAGCATTAGCAATAGAGACGACAGCGAATTATTCTTATACATTACTCACGGCAACTCGATCATCAGGATACACAGGGATATAACTGGTGATCGTTAGGCTATTTTTATAATTCATATCTGTTTCCCCTACAAAACTATTGAGATATTATATTGTGATAAAAAAGGTGGATATTTTTCCTAAAGTTATAAAAAGAGTTAGAGTCAATTTGAACTGAGTTATAAGAAGGATTAATATGTCAAAAAAAATAACTTTTTTTGCTGGAGCCGGATTTTCAAGGGCAGTTTCGGAAAAAGTAGAAAGTGTTGAGTATCGAGATCGTAAAGGACACAGACTTAAGATGCCTCTTGTAAACGAAATGTTTGACAATATATCAAGCAGGGATTATTTAAGTGAATTTCTTAAATTGGGAGAGTATCGTTTTTTAGGTAATTATTTACTCAAAAGAACAGGTAATAGATTTCCTGAGATAAGTTATGAAGAAGTATATCACGAGATACAAAGAGATTCGTATTTAACAAATTCTGAGAAAGAGTATTTAACCAGGTTAATAGAAGAAATGGTCTTTGAGAATTTAGGAAATAATTTCCCTCCCTTAAGATATAAAAATGAAACGAAACAGACAATAAAAATTATAAGAAAAGTTATCGAAAAACATAAAGTAAAGGATATTATTACAACAAATCCAGATATACTACTGGAGACTGCAATTGCAGGTTGCACAGAATATGACACAATAAATTTTGGCTCTAACATAACTATACTTAATACCGATTTTAAACCCGTGCTAAAAAAATCTAAAGAAGTATTGAAAATTGGAATTGTTAAACTCCACGGTTCAGTATTATTTATGAAGTGTAATAATTTCAATAAAGTCTACATGTTTGACATATATGATTGGACAAGTGGTGAATCTATACAAAAATTTAAAAATAAAGCAACAGAGAAACTGGGTGGAGATAAAAATGACTATAGCTTCTGTGTAATTCCACCCTCGACCGATAAACGCGATCAGTATAAGGAAGAACCTTGGAATACATGGTTCAAGAATGCAAAGAAAATATTAAAAGAATCCCAGAAAATAATTTTTTTTGGTTTTGGGTTTTCTGGAAATGATAAAGCTTTAAGGGATTTATTCAAAAATTGTGGATATTATGGAAAAGTTATAGAAATATATGATATAAAAGCAAAGGATCCTGAATTTAAAAAAGCTGTAAAGGGTTTTATTAGAAGTCAGAATTTAAAATTTAATGATGACATAGATTCATTCTTTAAAGAATGAATTTGCGTAATGGGGTAAGTTATTATTTGTGCTAATTTTGTGCTAGAATTAACCAAAGTAGATCGAATTTATTGAAGCTATTAGAACAGATACAATGTTAGCAACCCCTTAATTTTCAAAGTAAAACGGGAAACCAGTTCAATATCAAGGACTTATAATTTTAGTTTAGTTCAATCTTGCCCGCCTGTATCTATTCGGGCAGGTAGCCTGAACCGGCATAAGGCTTACTTAAAGGGAACAAGGGTCGTCAATTTTTTTCTCTAGTCATTTCGAAAATCTATCTTGGACAATATCTTTGTGCTGATACCGTATTCCAGATCGAGATGCTCCATTTCCAGTTGGAAGATCAGCCAGTTTGTTGTCTCTCCATTTTCATTACATATTTCGTAAGCTATTTCCACTCCTTTTGCACCCATTGGGTTGTCTTTGTCAGCACGGAACAGATCCAGGATTTTGTGAGCAGACGTCTCCTCTCCTTTGAATTTGATACCGGTATAGCTGTAACCAATCATGGCCTCTTCCGCATTACTTATTTCAGGTGAATGAGCACTTATTACCTTTTTGTCACGGTCAAGTAGTAAAAGGCCTTTAATACCAAAATGTGCATGGCTTTTATCTTCAAAAAAAGTCCGCATTATATCGGTGATGGCTTTTAAATCTCCGGTCGACAGAGGCCCGCTAATGGTCTTCGCTATATTCTGAGAGTCCTCGATAATTCTGTTCTTGAACACTCCCTTTTTATAATCGAGGATCTTGCTCCCTCTGGAAAAATATGGAATGGTGAAAAAAAGGGCGATTATCAACAGACAGGAAAATACGATAGCAGGGACTGACCATTTTTTGATCCGTTTGTACTTCTTTTCAAGGTTTTTGCTTTCTGTCACATCACGGCTAAGAAATATATAGCCTTCCACATTGTGATGGCCGTCATAGAGTACAGTGGTGCTGGTAGAAACAAAGCGTTCATTTTTATCAGGATGCTTGACGACCAGTTCTTTTTCTCTTAATGAGTTTCCTGACTGTATATCTGCCATAAACTGTTCGTATTCTTGTAGATTATGATACAAATCTGCCAATGGATAACCCTTCATCTGCTCCCATGCCCGGCCGTGCAATTTCTCGGCTGCCTGGTTCCAGGAGAGGATGTTTTTGTGCTTATCGGCCATAACAATTGCGTCCGGAAGTTGATCATTAAACTCCTTGAGCCCGTGCATTATACGTGTAGTCTCTTCGAGGCGTGCGGCAAGTTTCAAAGACATATGATACGCAATAGATGGATATTTATGCATCATTTCTTCGATCTGATCAGTGGGGATCATAATGACAGTTACATCTGTCAGTGCCTTTATTGTTGCTGTCCTTCGGGCGTTCAGTAGGTAAGACATCTCTCCTACTGTAGTCCCTGGTTCGGAAATGTCGGCAATTTTTTTGTCGTCCTTAGAAACCTCAATGCGTCCATTGACAAGAAAATACATGTCTTGCGACTTGTCCCCTTGAAGGAATATGACCTTCCCGGCTGTAAATGAAACAGTATATTTTTGCATCTCCGGTATGTGGATAATATCCCGCATCTATTTCACCTTTACTTTCCTGCTAATGCCTTATGGATTGTCAAGCAGATATTCTCTGATACTTCAGCCATTGCCTGGCTCATCGCTCGGGCCAGGGCCTTTGGATGTTTCTCTTCACAGCTCTTCCTGCATGAAAATTTTTGTTGAAAGATGATCTTCTTGTTGATATCTGATGTTTCGGTATCAAGTAAAGTTACGTTTACGCTTAATACCGCTTCCCATTTGTCTTTTGAATCCCACTCAAGAAACTCATCTATTAAACCTTCTACTATATGAGTGTGTGGGGTTTTACTATAAGGCACATTGACCGCTTTAAAAAGACCACTTTCCCTGATATCTCGAGTCAGGGAGTATGATATCATGTCTGTGGGATTTGTCTTCCACTTATGATAGAAGTAAGAGGAGCGTTTAAACTCTTGATCTCTATAGACAATTCGGCTGCTATTAAGGGCCGGAGCGATGCTGAAATGCTCCACCTTTAGTACTGCCTGTACAGGTTTCAGAGTAGCTTTTTCAATTAAATCCGGAACGTCATATTCCAGGGTATAATATTCGATTTTTTTATATGGCTGTTTGAGTGTTACACAGCCCCCTGAAACTATTGAGAACATGATCAGAATAAAAATTGAAAAACGCATAATTTTAATATAATTCAACATATATCTCCGATATCCGACAAATTTTTTTGTTCTGCAACTATTCTAATTACTGAATGATTCTTTACTCACTCCCACGCTCTGCGTGGGAATGAGTTGATAGTTGTTTTGGCTAGTAATAGGCAATTACTCATTACCATCATCAAGTTTTCTCTCTGGCGGTGGTTCACCGAACAGGAGTTGTGATGGATGGGCAGAGATTTGCTCCAGTAAATTATCAAGGTTTCCTGTTGTTTTTTCAAGGTTTTGACCAACTACAGTCAGATGGTGACTGAGGCCTGAAATTTCAGGACCTGTCTGATCTAATATACTTGAGGTCTTTTGCATAAGCCCGTTAGCGCTGTTTATGACCTTCTCCAGCGCAATTATATTTATTTCAAGACCGGTAATAAGTTTTCCCCACCGTTTCTGATCAAAACCTTTGTTTATAATATTCAATGAAGCCTTAATATTATTTGAGATCCCTTTAGCGTCAAAATCGTGTAATGATTGATCCAAACTATTCAGTGTAGTTTTTAAACTATCAGATATACCAACAATATCCAGGGTATTAAGTTTTTTTACGATATCATCTACGCTACGAAACAGTTCACTGATGTTTGATGGTCTTGACGCTAGTACACGATATTCTGTAGGAAATTTCAGGTCAGGGGAACTGGCATCAGTGGAATCATCCATAAGATCCAACTCAATAAATTTGCTACCGGTAATCCCCACTGCTTTTTGTTGGGCTACCATATTCTCTTCAAGTGTAATATCTGCTTCTATCTTCAGGACAACCTCAATTAATTCGGAATCGGGGGCCAGGGCTATTCGTTCAATATGGCCAATAGCGACACCTCTATATTTTACCGGAGAGTCGATCTTGAGACCTTGAACAGATTCGTTAAAATAAACCGCATAGAACCGGCCTTTCTCAAGAAAACGATTCATTCCCAATAAGATAATGGTTACCACTGCCAGGCCGATACCTGTGGCAATGAATAAACCGACAAAAAATTTAGCTTTTTGATTAATCATAATTAAGACC
Organism: Candidatus Scalindua sp.; assembly: GCA_021777035.1. Lineage (GTDB taxonomy): Bacteria > Planctomycetota > Brocadiia > Brocadiales > Scalinduaceae > Scalindua. Next base: position 16,345 of record JAIQZR010000177.1, read on the forward strand.
GTAAAAATATAAATTAAAGAATTAAAGTATATGATCCATTCTCCATAGACTTTGATCAATTAACTCTGGTTGTCCCTTTAACTTTCTTCGCATTCTTTGCGTGATGCCTTTTTTCTATTCTTGCCAGGGTGCTAAGTATGCCAGGGTGTTGTCAATCAATCGGTATATCATTATCTGATTCAATTTCACGATTGAAAAACTGCCTGACAAATGGGTTCTGGCTGTTATCACGTAAATACTGCGGTTGACCTTCCGCAATTATCTTTTTAACTCTCTTATCAAGCATTATAACCCGGTGTGCAACCGAAAATATACTGGGAAGTTCATGTGTGACAATCACCATAGTCGTATTGTAGCTGGCGTTAAGACGAATAATCAGTTGATCAAGCTCTGCCGATGTAATAGGATCAAGGCCTGCAGAAGGTTCATCAAAGAACAAAATTTTTGGATTAAGCGCCATTGCCCGTGCGAGACCAGCCCGTTTTTTCATTCCACCGCTGATCTCTGACGGCAGATGATTCTCGTATCCGGTCAGACTTACCTGAGCAAGTTTCATTTTTACGATGTTATCAATAGATGAAGCCGGCAAGTCTGTATGTTCCTGCATTGGCAGTGCAACATTTTCAGCGACTGTCATTGAACTGAAAAGTGCCCCACTCTGAAAGAGTATACCACACTCACG
>JAIQZR010000178.1 GCA_021777035.1 Candidatus Scalindua sp.
CAAGATGATTTTAACAAACACATGAACTATATACACTTTAACCCGGTAAAACATGGTTTGGTAAAAAATGTCAATGATTGGCCGTATTCAACGTTTCACCGGTGTGTAAAACAAGGCTTTTATTCACCGGATTGGGGTGGAGACGGAATGGATGACACAAAGGACACAGGTTATGGTGAATGAGGGAGTGGTTGGCAATGCCTGCCTTTCCATACGAATTTGTATTTCGATCGGCATGCAATGCATGCCCTACGTGAATTTGTAGAGGCGCATTCAGAAAGAAAGTAGGGTAGGCATTGCCTACCTTTCCATTTGGGTTTGTATTTCGATCGGCATGCAATGCATGCTCTACGTGAATTTGTAGAGGCGCATTCAGAGTATATGTGGAAGGAAAAACATCTTAAAGCGATACCAAAAGCCAGGGCTGGGTGTTCCTCTCTTTCGAGAGGAGTGACGACAAGAACTGTCGTGGTAACGAAAGAAACCATTGGCGATCTTGGAGTGAGGGGAAAAAAGAAGGTTTAACCTGCCCGACTTCGTCGTTCGGGCGGGCGCAGAGGCGCAAAGAACGCTAAGGGTAAAGAGCTTTTATCTTTTAATTCGTTTTGTATTTTCTTTGCGACCTCAGCGCCTCTGCGTTAAAGTGAATTGATGCATAGGAAATTCAAGGTCGGCAGGTTACCCGACATAAAACTTTGAATATTTACCAATAAACCTCGCCTGTCACGCTCTTATCTATGAACCCTCCTTAATTCGACTTTTTGGTGTTAAAAAACAGACTCCAGGAAGTTTATCCCGGCCTAAAATAGTTGGTTCTTCTCTTTCTCTTCGTTTCTCTTTAGTTGGGTTGCAATCTTCTCTAAGTAGAATAGAGAACGGTCGAAAATTTAAGTTGTAGCGATTGACCATATTCTTATTCTTGTTGACATTTAATTTTAATAACCTATAATTGCAAGTTCATATTTATCAACAGCTTCTGTGTTTTATACTGATTGTTTAGTTTTTACTGAAAATACGTTTTATTGATTTGGAAGTGAGTTATTTAATGGCAAATACCTGTGTTATAGGACTGCAATGGGGAGATGAAGGCAAAGGCAAAATTATAGATATTTTAGCTAAGGATTATGACATTATTGTTAGATATCAGGGTGGCGGCAATGCTGGCCATACTCTCATTATAGGTGACGAAAAGTTCGTTTTTCACTTAATACCTTCAGGAATCTTGCATCAGGATAAGAAATGTGTGATTGGAAATGGTGTCGTTTTTGATCCAAAGCTGTTTCTGGAAGAGATTGAAGGTTTAGCAAAGAAAAATATTAATGTAAACGGGAACTTATTTATCAGCGATCGTGCGCATGTTGTTTTCCCGTATCATAAGAGATTGGATCTGCTTTCGGAAAAGCTAAAAGGTGATTTGATGATTGGTACGACCGGACGTGGTATTGGGCCGTGTTATACAGACAAGATATCACGGGAAGGTATTCGAATCGCTGAATTGCTGAATAAAGAGCATTTTAAGGAGAGACTTAAAAAGAGTGTAGAAGAGAAGAACAAGATTTTTGTCGGTTTATATAACGAAGAGCCCATTGCATGGGAAGATATTTATGAAGAGTATTGTGCGTATGCGGACAAGATCTCTCCGTTTGTATGCGATACGGTAGACTTAATGGCCAGGGCAATAAATGATAATAAGAAAATCCTGTTTGAAGGAGCCCAGGGTGCGTTGTTAGACGTTGATTTTGGGACCTATCCCTATACCACTTCATCTAATTCGGCAGCAGGTGGTGTCTCTTCAGGTATTGGGGTTTCGCCCAAGCAAGTACATAATATAGTTGGGATAACCAAGGCGTACACAACCAGGGTTGGCAGTGGTCCTTTCCCTACAGAGGTTGAAGGTGAGCAGGGAGAGCATATCCGGAAAAAAGGTGGCGAGTTCGGGTCAACAACCGGAAGACCAAGACGGTGCGGGTGGTTCGATGCAGTGGCTATACAGCATTCTGTAAGGATTAGCGGTGTAGACTCACTTATTGTAACGAAACTTGATGTTCTTGATGACCAGGAAACCATTAGGGTTTGTACTGGATATGAAAATAGTGGGGAAGTATATAATAATTTTCCTGCAGATATAGATATCTTAAGCAATTGTGGGCCAGTTTATGAAGAGGTTCCAGGTTGGTGTGAAGATACATCTAACGTAAGAAATGCGGAAAGTCTGCCAGAGAACGCCAGGAATTACATTAAAACAATTGAGAGAATTGTTGGAGTAAAAGTAAAAATGATCTCCGTTGGTCCGGAACGTTCTCAGGTTATCAGTTTATAGGGTTACCCTGTCATAAAAAGTTAATAATGTCTCAGGCGTGGAAGATGAGTGTCTGTTATTTGAGAATTAGCAGATCTCGTTTTTTTAACTTTAGTCACATTAGTCCACTTCAAACATAGTTGCAGCTATACCGCTCTACGAATAATGGCTAAGAAAAACAACTTACCAAAACACATCGCTATTATAATGGACGGAAACGGACGTTGGGCAAGGCGAAAAGGTTTCATGAGGGTCAGAGGGCATGAAGAAGGCGTTAATTCTGTTAGGGAAATAACGACAGAGTGTGCTAAAAAAAATATAGGCCAGTTAACGCTCTATGCGTTCTCAAATGAAAATTGGAAACGTTCAAAAACGGAAGTAGGCTTTTTAATGAGAATGTTGAAGAAATTTTTAATCGCAGAGCGAGGAACAATAAAAGATAATGACATTATGCTGAGAACGATTGGGCGGACAGAAGCTCTGCCTGATGATGTGAAAAAAGAGCTGTCTATAAGTATGGAAGAGAGCAAGGATAATAAAGGAATGATACTGTGTCTTGCGTTGAATTATGGTGGAAGAACAGAGATCATAGATGCAACAAAAAAACTGGCCGCAGATGTAAAAAATGGAGTTCTTGCAATAAATGACATTAATGATGATATTTTTAAAGGGTACATGTATACGTCTGGCATGTCTGATCCTGATCTGCTTATTAGAACTGGTGGAGAGATGCGTGTAAGTAATTTTCTGTTATGGGAAGTATCTTATGCTGAACTGTTTTTTACGCCAGTGTATTGGCCTGAATTTAGAAAAGAACACCTGGAAAAAGCTTTAAGTGATTACGCAAAAAGGGAGAGAAGGTTTGGCGGACTGATAGAATGAGTGTGCTAAAGACAAGAATTATACTCGGAACGGCCATGCTGCTTGCATTTTGCAGTATAATCTATATCGATTACATTTTTGATTCAGATTTAGGCATTGGTATTCTGGGCATACTTGCCGGAGGGAGATGCCTGTTTGAGTTTTATAATATAGTAGAAAAGAACGGTTTTACACCATTCAAGGTATCGGGTGTTGTCGGCGGGGCAGTTATCTTCCTGGGAACCTGGATATCACTGTACCATGTGGGGTTAAAGCCAATCTGTTACTGTATATTGTTTCCCATAGTCTTCGGGCTATTTTTCGTTCAGGCCATTAAGAGAGGTATTGAGGGTACGATTAAAAATGTATCTGTTACTGTTTTCGGGATAATATATATATGTTTTTTTCTCTCATTTATTATGCCGATTCGACAGATGCCTAATGGGTTGAGTTTAATACTCATTGTGTTGTTATTAACTAAAGGTGGTGACATAGGGGGTTACCTTTTTGGCAGAAAGTTTGGCAGACACAAGTTTTCATCCTTCAGCCCCAACAAAACAGTTGAGGGCGCATTATTTGCTTTATTCAGCAGCATGATGATTGCTATAGGGTTGAATGCTATACCTGGAATGAGGGTGTTGCCTGTATATATAATCATCCCTTTTGGGCTATTGGTGGGGGCATCAGGTATCATTGGGGATTTATTAGAATCTATTATAAAAAGAGATATGGCTGTCAAAGACTCAAGTAGTGCGATTCCGGCTTTTGGTGGTTTACTTGACATATTGGATTCATTACTCATAAGCATACCGGTAGCGTATTTTTTCTTAATAATAATAAAATATTCATCCTGAAGAGGATAATCGACGTTATAGGTTATGGGTAAGGTATCTACAAACGACACAATTATAGAAAAAGAGATAGAGCTGGAAGATAACAATGAAGCGTCTATCTTGTTTGGCCATCATGATAAGAACCTGAAAACCATGAGGGATGTTTTTGGTGTTAAGATTGTTGTCAGAGATGGCGTTTTAAAATATGAAGGTGAGATCGGAAAAGTTGAGAAACTTACCGATGTTATTGATCGGTTATTAAACACCATAAGGACATCAGGAAGATTAGACGAAGTTGATGTTGATATGGTTATGGCTGATATAGACAGGGAGAAAGATACTGTCCATCCTGCTCCGGCAATCGATGTATATACAAAAGGACAAACTATAAGACCTAAAACTGAGGGTCAGGCCAGATATATTAAGGCCATTCAAGATAATGATTTGGTTTTTTGCATAGGTCCTGCGGGAACAGGAAAAACATATCTGGCCGTTTCACTCGCTCTTTCTACAATGAAAAGCGGTTATCTGAAAAAAATTGTTCTTGCTCGACCTGCTGTTGAAGCGGGGGAGCGTCTGGGATTTTTGCCGGGTGATATTCAGGCAAAAGTAAATCCATACTTACGGCCTTTGTATGATGCCCTCGCTGACATGATTGACGTTGGACAGGTTAAGAAGTATATAGAAAATGATTTAATAGAGGTGCTGCCACTAGCATTTATGAGAGGCAGAACACTTAATGATTCTTTCATCATACTTGATGAGGCCCAGAATTGCACTGTTAAGCAAATAAAGACATTTCTGACACGGTTTGGTATAAGAACAAAAGTTGTGGTTACCGGGGACATCACTCAGGTAGATTTGCCATCTGGGGAAAAATCCGGACTGATAGATGTTCAGGAAAGATTAAAAAATGTGTCAGGAGTTGACTTTGTCTATCTGTCGCGTAACGATATAGTGCGACACAGACTTGTTCGTGATATTGTAGACGCTTATGATAACGGGCCTGAATAGGTACTGAACTGAATCCGGATATATTATAAAAAAGTGATTTTAGAAATTGCCAACTTACAAAAATGTTATGTAATAAAGAATAGTAATATTAAGCGGGCGGCAAAAGAGGTATTGGGCAAGAAGGGAAATGGAGCAAAACTAAGCGTTGCATTTGTTGACAACGACGAGATTAAGAGGCTTAACAAAATATATTTTGACTCGAATGACGCAACAGACGTCATAGCTTTCCCTTTAAGTAATAATCAAAACTCTCTAAATGGCGAAATAGTTGTGTCGGTTGAGACAGCGGTTGAATGTGCACGGAGAGGATCTATAGATGTTGAAGCAGAGATAATATTATATTTTGTGCATGGATTGTTGCACTTACTCGGATACAGTGACAAAAACAGAAATGATGCGATAGTCATGCACAATGAAGAATCAAGGATTCTTAAAACTCTTGGCTATAATGTTCCGAAAGTAGATGATGGATTTGAGTAACACAGATGCTGTGCATAATAGGAAAAATCGAATATAAATGTTCCTGCCGGATAGTTGCATTTTGTACATTAGAATGTGGTATGTTTATAGGATTGGCGAACCCTAAAGTAAAATATTTATTCTTGGCGCTATAAAACAAGTGTTAACATGCTATTTGTCATTTATATTAAATAAAAAACTTAAGATGTGGAGAGATATATGAAAAAACTATTGTTTCTGTTTTTCATTCTTATTGCTGTTTTGTTTATTGGTATAAAAGCGTCGTATGCGGAGTGGGTATGGAGTAGTGAAACAAGTTGGGTTGACCCTGAGCAACTTACAAGAGAAACTACTGATCAACAATACAAATATGCTATCGCATTAATGATTAAGAGAGAATACATAAGTTCCATAGGGATTTTTAAAAGTATTATTAAAAACAACCCTGAGACAGAACTTGCAGAAGAGTCGCAGCTAAACATAGCTAAGGCATATTTCCTGGCAAATGATTATAAGAATTCATTCAGGGCATACGAAGAATTGATAGAAAAAGACCCTGCCACTCGCAGATTACCGGAGATATTAGACAAAGAGTTTCAGGTTGGTGTCGCCCAAATGGAGCATAGTGAGAATGGCGCTATCAAGGTATTTGAGAGGATAATAGAGCGTAACCCACTTGGATTTATTGCTGCCGATTCACAAGTGAAAATTGCAGAGTGTTATTATCAATTGCGTGAATTTGATCAGGCTGAAGATAGCTTCATGAGCGTCATGGAAAATTATCCTAATAGTGAATGGGTTCCGTATGCTCAGTTCAGGATTCCATATTGCAAATTAAGTAGTATCCGTGTACAGGAGAGAAATTATGATTTGCTTACGAAGTCGCGTAACGGGTTTGAAATATACCTTGCAAACAATCCACAAGGTTCTCTGATTAATGAAACAAACGAAATTATTAGTGAGATAGATATTAAGCTTGCTGAGAGAGAGTATGAGACAGGTGTGTTTTACTTGCGGCAGAAAAGACCGGATGCAGGCAGTTTATATTTTAAATCCGTAATAAAAAATTATCCGAATACTGAATGGGCATCTATGGCAAAAGATAAAATGAAAATGCTTAAAAAAGTAGGGGCAATTAAATAACAAGGTATATATTATGAAAATGATAAAAACAAAACTACTAATTATCCAGACTGTTTTTTGTAATAGAATCTTATTTATGAAATTAACAGGTATCATGGTTCTCTTTGCATTGATATCAGGATGTGGATATACAACGAAATCCCTGATCAGTCGTAAGATCAATAGTATTTACATTCCTATATTTGAAAATAATACTTTCAGAAGAGGTCTGGAGTTTGATCTGACTAAAGCGGTAAAAGATGAAATTATGTCTAAAACGAAATTAAGAATTGCTCAAAAAGATAATTCAGACACAATTTTAACAGGTCAGATAACCAAAGTATCTGAAGCGATGCTCTCGTCAGATCTTGCGGATAATATAGTTGAGAGTCGGGTATCAATATATGTTGACATAAAACTCGTTGATAGAAGAACAGGAAGAACGCTGGTAGACGAGAAAAACGTCCAACACTCAGCAGAGTTTGTAGTAGGCCGTGGTGAAAATATAAATACTGCTTCTCAAGAAAGCATGGCCCTCCTTGCGGAAACAATAGTTAATCATTTAGAGAAAAAGTGGTAAACTTTTTTGATTATAAAACACGACAAAGGATATCTTGATACGGGTGAAAAAACACTTGTAATGGGTATCTTGAATGTGACTCCGGACTCTTTTTATGATGGAGGCAAACATAATGGCATAGAAGAGGCGCTAAATTGTGCCAGAAAAATGATAGATGATGGTGCTGATATTATAGATATTGGAGGTGAATCTACCAGGCCAGAATCAAGCTATGTTTCTGTTGATGAAGAAACAAAACGTGTCATACCAATAATAAAAGAGTTAAGTAAAGAGATAGAGGTTCCAATATCCATTGATACATATAAGTCTAAAGTTGCTAATGAGGCAATTAAGGCTGGTGCTCAGATCATTAACGATGTTAGCGGATTACAGGCTGATAATGAAATGGTAAGAGTTGCAGCGGCAAACAACACTCCTGTAATTATCATGCATATAAAGGGACGGCCTCACGATTTTCCAAAAAATCCGGATTATGTTGAACTCATCCCTGAAATTATCTCATTCTTTGAAAGAACAATTGAGTATTCCGTTAAATCAGGAATAGCACATGATAAAATAATAATTGATCCTGGAATAGGATTTGGTAAGAGCCCCAGGCACAACGTAGATATTCTTGGACAATTAGATAAATTTAAATGCCTGGATCTTCCAATTATGATAGGTACATCTCGTAAATCATTTATTGGCCAGGCCCTCGGATATCCGGGAGACAACGATACTGATGGGGATTATTCACGTCTTATTGGTACATTGGTCACGTTGGTAGTTGCTGTATCAAAGGGAGCAAACATTGTCAGGGTACATGATGTCAAAGAGGCAGTCCAGGTTATAAAAATGTACCGCTCCATAGAAGATCTAAATTAGTTTCGGTGTGAAATCGACTCTATCATTTTTGCATTCCGAGTAAATATATTGGAGAAAACTTAATGGATGGTTTTTTAAGATTCCTTGAAAATTTACATAATCTTGTTCATCCCTATTGGTGTAATGGATGGATGTTGATAAAGTCATGTGGCGAAATATTTATATTATTTATAATTCTATATACAATTTTAAGAATAATGCAGGGGACACGTGGGGCCGGCATACTTCGTGGACTGGCGTTTACATTGGTAATCGTTTCTGTAGTTGTACTTTTTTTTATAAAGAAGCTTGAGTTGTATACCGTTAACTGGCTTGTTACTGAATTTTTACCTGTTTTTATTATACCGGTAATTATCCTTTTTCAACCTGAATTTAGGCGGGCGCTTATTAAATTAGGCCATAGTCCATTTTTTAGAATATTTGTAAAATCAGAAATACAAGTTACCAAAGAGATTGTAAAAGCCGTTACATCCCTGTCTGATAATAAAATAGGAGGACTGATAACAATCGAACGCGAAGATGGGCTTGATAATTATATAGAGAGTGGTATTGAAATAAATTCTAACCTCACAAGTGATCTCATAAGCACTATTTTTTGGCCTGGCACACCGCTCCATGATGGCGCCGTTATTGTTCAGGAACTGAAGATTGCCGCTGCTGGATGTATATTCCCATTAACAGAGAGTGATAACATATCAAAGTCTTGTGGCACACGTCACAGAGCGGGTATTGGTATTACAGAAGAGACTGATGCACTTTCAATAATTATTTCTGAGGAAACCGGATTGGTATCTGTCGCAGTTGGTGGGACGTTAAAGGAGGATATTACACCAGGAGAATTGAGGAAAGTATTAGATGAAGTTTCTACTGACATATGACATAGTAGAAGGAGAACGGAGTGGATTGGCTTGATTAAGGATTTTTTTATTGGAAACATAAGAGCGAAGAGTATGGCATTGATAATGGCTGTTGCGCTCTGGTTTTATGCCATTAATAAACATACCGGTGATATTAGAGAGGATATTCAGTTGATAATTAATGCTCCTTCCGGTCTGACAATAATGGATACCAGTAGTAGCATAATAACTATTGGTTTAAGTGGGCCACAAAATATAATTGATCAAATATCTAATATGATAAAGGATAATAAACTTAAAGCGAGATTGGATATACCTGAAATAAATGATGTTGAAGAAGATAATTTCAAAAGGACGTTTAGGTTAACAAGGAGAAATTTTAATCTTCCACAAGAGATAAGGCTCAATACTCTTGTTCCTAATGAAATTGAAATAACATTAGGAAGATTAGAAAGTAAATACGTTAAAGTTCAGATACAGAAAAAAGGAACGCCAGCACCAGGTTATGAAATTAACAGTGAATTCTTTTATCCCGGCGAAGTCCTTATAACAGGGCCTGTTAATATTCTTAATGAAGCTGATACTATTAATACAAGTTTAATAAATATACGTGGAATAACAAGCGAACAAAACAGAACATTTCCCTGGGTAGTAGATATAGAGAATACTATTTCTATCATGAAAGATGATAAACTGATCAACGTACCGATTAAATGTGAAGAGGAAATTAATGTGTGGTTTCATGTAACTGAAAAAATGGATACAAAAACATTTGATAATGTTAAAGTGAATATATTTCATCCAGTCAATTACGATTTTAGAGTAAAACTGAAAGAGGAACATATTAGTTTGTGTCTGAATGGTCCGAAATTAATGCTGGACATGCTGAGCGCGAAAGATATCATGGCATTTATTGATGTTAGTTCACTAAGCCCCCCAGGGCCGTATAATCAGCCTATCATATGTAATATTCCTGAAGGGCTGGAAATAGAAGGAAATCCGCCAGAGTCTCATGTCGAGATTGTTGAGACCATAGTAAAAAACAAATAATTTTTTAACTTTTTCATGGAATTAAATTTTGATTGATTTAGGTGTTAATGTCGACCATGTAGCAACGATAAGGCAAGCAAGAATGACCTATGAGCCTGATCCTGTAACTGCTGCCGGGATTGCGGATCTTGGTGGTGCTGACATCATAACGATACATCTGAGAGAGGACAGAAGGCATATACAGGATAGAGACCTTGAATTATTATCCGGTACAATCTTTACCAAACTTAATCTGGAAATGGCAACTTCACAGGAAATTGTTGAGATTGCCCTTAAGGCAAAGCCAAATCAGATAACTCTCGTACCTGAAAAGCGAGAAGAGATTACAACGGAAGGTGGCTTGTCAGTTACATCACATAAAAGATTACTTACGGATCTAGTTAAAAAATTTAAGGACAATAATATATATGTAAGCCTGTTTATAGATCCTGATAAAGAACAAATTATTGCTTCAAGCGAAGTTGGAGCACAATCAATCGAACTTCATACTGGAAGTTACGCCAATGCTGAGACTAAAGAACAGAGTGCGAGATTGCTGGATGTACTAAAAGAGGGTGTTAGGATTGCGCAGGATGTGGGGTTGGGAGTAAATGCGGGCCATGGTTTGACATACAAGAATACCGGACCTATTGTTGAACAGCTGGATATAGAAGAGATACATATCGGTCACAGTATTATTTCCAGAGCAGTTTTTGTTGGAATCGAATGTGCTGTGCGAGAAATGAAAGAACTTATATACAAACATTATATGATAAAGCAAAACCTCTGAGAAGTATCCAGTGAGTAAGATTATAAAAGTCAAAAAGCGTTAGACAGAAAAGGAGGGATTTAAGTTTATGTTTACTGGATCGATAGTTGCCATGGTTACCCCATTTAAGAATGGAGTAGTGGATTATCCTAAGCTTGGTGAACTGGTAGATTACCATATAGATAATGGTACAAATGCCATTATACCGTGTGGCACTACAGGAGAATCTCCGACATTGACACACGAGGAACACGGAAAAGTCATAGCCAAGGTAATAGAAACAGCGAATGGCCGTTTACCTGTTATAGCAGGGACTGGTTCTAATAATACCAGCGAAGCTGTCAGTCTAACCAGACATGCAAAAGAAATGGGTGCTGATGGATCGTTAATAATAACACCTTATTATAATAAACCAACACAGCAGGGACTTTTTGAGCATTATAAGGCGATCCTGGAGGAGGTGGATATTCCCATAATTATTTATAATGTTCCATCAAGAACCGGTGTTTCAATTACTCCGGAAACAGTAGCCAGGCTTTTTGAGTTTAAAAATATTGTTGCTATTAAAGAGGCGACGGGTGACATTGATCAGGCAAGTCATATTTTAAACTTGTGTGATATAACCGTGTTGTCAGGGGACGATTCATTGACCCTTCCTATTATGTCAATAGGGGGGAAAGGCGTTGTTTCTGTTATTGCTAACATTCTACCTAGAGACGTATCAAAGTTGGTTTCAAGCTTTCTCGGTGGAGAGATAGAAAATTCACAGAAACTGCATAATAGACTCTTTCCGTTATGCAAGGCGATGTTTATAGAAACAAATCCCATTCCTGTAAAAACAGCAATGAAATTACTGGGCAGACTGAATGGAGAAATGAGATTGCCTCTCTGTAACATGAGCGATGAACATGAAGGACAACTTAAGAAAATACTCGAAGATTACGGCATGATTTGATTCTTGACGAGACAAATAAGTATAATTATAGTAAACAATTTATTAATATTTTGGACGGAATAGTAATGGATAAAAAAAAGATAATTAAGTCAGTTAAGATGTTCCTGGAAGGGATTGGCGAAGATCCTGAACGGGGAGGTTTAAAGGATACACCTAAGCGCGTTGCTGAGATGTGTGAAGAAATATTCTCCGGAATTGGTGTAGATTCAGGGAAAGTAATCAAAGTCTTAAAGTCTGAGGAGCATGATGAAATAGTTTTGTTAAAGGATATTTCGTTTTTTTCAGTTTGCGAGCATCATTTGCTGCCATTCATAGGAAAAGCCCATGTTGCATACATACCTGACGGTCCAAGGGTAACTGGTTTGAGTAAGCTGGCCAGGGTAGTAGAAATTGAGGCCAAAAAGTTACAGGTTCAGGAACGCCTTACTACGGCAATAGCCGAAGCAATCATGAAGGCACTCAGACCAAAAGGCGTAATGGTTGTTATTGAGGCAGAACATTTATGTATGGCCATGAGGGGAATAAGAAAAGCAGGTAGCACTGCCCATACATCAGTTGTAAGAGGTATTTTCAGAAAAAACCCAACCACTAGAGCTGAGGCAATTGCCTTAATTAAGGGTAAATAAATTAAAATGTTTTTTAAATTGAAATCTATATTGGTAATTTTCATTTTTTTGGAGCTAATGATATTTACTCATAATAGTGATGTGGATGCAAAAATTAAGGACTACGGAAAAGCCTTATCAGATATACTGAAAGTGTCTTCTCCTACAGGAAGTGTTGAAGACGCAGAGGAAAATCACGAAGATCCCAAAAAAAATAATGTGGAATTTTCAAATGATATGAAATTTCTTAACATGACGCTTAAGGATAGCATTATTCTTGCGATACATAATAATTACGAAATAAAGATTGCAAAGTTGGGGCCACTAATGGCAAGAAAAGATATTACGGTTGCAAAATCCGAGTTTGATCCCACTCTGAAAATTACTGGAAAGATTGAAGATTCAGAATTGCCATCCAATAGTGGTGTACTATTGGGAGCTTCTAGCGGGGGAAAACCTGCAAGATTCGAGAGAGACACAAAAACCATAGATGCTTCATTGGAAAAGCTTTTTTCAACTGGAGCTATATTTACGTTAGGTTTTAATATTGAACGTAGTGATGTTAATCCAGTATCTATTTTTACTCTTGAAAACCCGGTTACACAAGGTTATATAGAGGCCAAAATAACACAACCACTGCTCAAAAAAGCTGGTATATTTAATAATAGAAGTGATATATACATAGCAAGAAATAATAAGAAGAAATCCATACTGGCACTTAAGGAGACTGCGATTGGGGTAATAGACTCGGTTCAAACGGCTTATTGGGAGCTGGTAAAGGCAATAGAGGAGTTAAGGGTAAGAAAGAAATCATTGGAAAGTGCTGAAGATTTACTTAGAAAAAACAAGATTCAGGCGAAAGTTGGAACCTTAGCTCCAATTGAAGTGCTAGTGGCAGAGGATGGTGTTGCGAAAAAGATGAATGATATTATAGAAACAGAAAATAACATTAAAAACAGAGAAGATGATTTAAAGCTCATAATGAATTTAAGTAGCAATTCTATCTTGTCCGATGTTGAGATCATACCTTTGGATAAGGCTTCTTTTGAAACAAAAAATGTAACGCTTGACGATTCAATTAAGATCGCACTTGTAAACAGGCCAGAACTCTTTAAACAAGGTTTAGATATAGCAAATGCCAGAATTGCGGTAAAGCAGAAACGGAATGAACTGCTTCCAACACTGGATGCTGAGGCTGGGATTCGGTATAATGGTTTGAGTGACACTTATGGAAATGCCGTTGATCGTGTTTTTTCGGAAGATTTTCAAAGTCAATTTTTTGGACTTGCGCTGGAGGTTCCATTAGGCAATAGAGAGGCACGGAGTAATTATTCAAAGGCAAAACTTGAGGCCAGACAATCTGTTCTTAATAGAAACAAGATAGAACAAAAGATTGTTGTTGAGGTGCGTACGGCAGTCCGTGAGATTAATAAAAATGCTGAGAGTATCAAGGCTACAGTAAAGGCAAGAGAATTGGCACAGGAAAGACTTGAGGCAGAGGAGATGAAATTTAAGGTTGGAAGGTCAACAAGCCTGGAAGTATTGCGTGCTCAGGACAATTTGACTACTGCAGAGGGTAAAGCGGTAAATGCGTTGGTTAATTATCAGATCTCATTAGGTGCACTGGATGCTAAAATGGGCACCATTCTACAGAATAATGATATCATTGTTGAAGATGAAAGTCTTGCAATAAGTAATAGATCAATATCGGGATAATCTTGATAGTGATTAAGGGTTCGCGAAAAAATAACTTTACAATCTTGAGAAGAACTGTCACAAACGTATGATTTTACGCATCTAGCCAAAAGGCTAATGAGTACCTAAAATCAAGGAGAAAATGGCATAATCAAACTTGCACAAACAGCCATAC
>JAIQZR010000179.1 GCA_021777035.1 Candidatus Scalindua sp.
TGAAAAGGCGTGGAAAACAAAACTGGATAATAAGATTGGCATGACGTGTACCGAGATGGATATTGCGATGAATAAAGGCAAACTGAAGGGTTACTATATCTTCGGAGAAGACCCTGCCATGACAAATGCAAATGTCAATTTCGTGAAAAGCGGACTGAAAAAATTAGACTTCCTTGTAGTACAGGATATTTTACCAACCGAAACTACAGAGTTTGCTCATGTAGTCCTTCCGGGCTCAAGTCACGCGGAGAAAGATGGAACCTATACCAATGGGGAAAGAAGAATTCAGCTGATTCGAAAGGCGATAGAACCGTTGTGTGGTAAAGCAGATTGGGAAACCATATGCCTTGTAGCAAAGGCGCTTGGAATAAAAAATATGGAATATGAATCGCCATCAGAAATATGGGATGAGCTAGCCAGTGTCGCTCCTATGTTTGCAGGTGTTACTCATGAGAGATGTAATCCGGACGGAATTCAGTGGCCATGTCCAAGTTTAGACCATCCGGGTACAAAAATCATGTACGAAGAAGAATTCAACAGGCCGAATGGGAAAGCTAAATTCAATTTCCAGGAACACATTGCTTCTGCGGAAGTTCCTGATGCCAAATACCCATTGATCCTTTCAACCGGACGCCGTAGGCATCATTATAACAACGGATCTATGACGAGGAGATCAAGTACGATCATGGATCAATGGCCGGAAGAATCACTGGAGTTGAATCCGTTTGATGCCAGAAGATTTAACATAACTGACAGCGAAAGGATACTCGCCAGTTCAAGGAGAGGAGAGATGGAGGTAAAGGTACACATAACCGATAGAGTGCAGCCGGGCATTACCTTCCTTGCATTCCATCACAGAGATGCCTTGACTAACTTACTTACTAACGACGCATTCGATCCGGTATGTAAGATCCCTGAGCTTAAGTCATGCGCGATCAAGATTGAAAAGCTAAACGGGCACAAGTAAAGAAATGAAATATGGAGTGCGTCATTCGAGATGATGCGAGTTTAAAACAGTAACACCCGCCCAACAGACTGGCGGGCAGGCGGTTACTGCTCTCCACATATTTTCTAGTTCGTAAAAACAAAACCCATCGTTTTTATCTATTACAAGATAGAGCGATGGGTTTTTTATTGCCCAACAATAAAGCTGTCACCAAGAATTTGTACATAAGAATTCCAATGTCAATTACACTTCGACTCCGCTCAGTGTGACGTCATCCTGAGCGGAGTCGAAGGATCGTTCCTATCACGCTGGTAACCGCTTGATTTAACCATGACTTACAAATCTTTTTTTCAATTCAATTGCTTTCTGTAGATAGCAAACAATAACATCAAGGAAATTTGCTTGAATTATGAAGCATGAGTAAGTTATAAAACCCTTTGTAAGTCTGCAGGCAAAAAAGTTGTTTACATCTGATAATGGCGAGTTAGTCTCTTAACAAAAGATTTTGACCAATTTTGGTAAGATATAAATTTGAATACCAAAATCAATAATCCGAAACAAATGCAAAACACAAATGGTCATAATTTAAAACCTTGACCATATTACTTGTTTGGAACATTCTGATTTCCCAGCTTGTCTGGGCTAGACACATTGATATACATATGAATGAAGAATTAGAAGTTTTAAAAAGCGTGACACAATCTCTAAACAATGCAGAGATTGCTTATATGATTACAGGCTCAATTGCTATGAATTATTATGCTTTTCCAAGGATGACCAGAGATATAGATATAGTTCTTGAGATACAGAGAAAAGACATAGCAACTATAGTTAGTCTTTTTAATAAGAATTTCTACGTTGATCAAGATTCCATAGAACAAGCTGTAAATAATCACGGAATATTTAATATTATCCACAATGAGTATATAATCAAGATTGACTTTATCGTAAAAAAACCAGATGAGTTTCGACAAATCGAGTTTCAAAGAAGGCGTCAAATTGTCATAGATAAACTTTCAATGTGGATAGTCAGTCCTGAAGATTTAATTTTATCAAAACTTTGGTGGGCAAAGGACAGTCTCTCAGAAATGCAAATGTCCGATATTAAAAATTTATTTGATTCATCTGATTATATTGACAAAATGTATATAGAAAAATGGGTGGAAGAGATGGATTTAAGATATATATACAGGAAAATAATTAATGAATGATACCAGCCTAAAAATAGAACAAAAAACAAAAGAGTTAATGAGGGGAAAAACTCCAGAAGATAGATTAAAGATGGGGTGCTCGATGTTTAGCTTTTCCAAAACAATAATTCAATCCTCACTTCAAGGCGCTAATAATATTCATCCTTCTGAATTGAAAAAGAAATTATTTCTGAGGCTCTATGGAAAAGAAATGAATGAAAGCAATAGAAAAAAAATAACCGCCTATTTCTCAAGTCTTAAATAACAAATATCTTACCGATGAATAAACTCGATCCTAAAACCGAAGATCTTAGATCTATTTCGAGACCTATTCAGAATGACACATTTCCACCAAAGTCTGACAGGAACACGTTGTATCTTTCACCATTAGGGAATGAAAGGCCTGATTTATAGATAACATATAGCTGCTAATTTATCTATAAGCTTTATGAATTACGTGTAAAAGGGGGAAAAGGCATTGCCCGTATTTTTTATTGCACTCGAATTGGCAAATGAATTGTTATGCTTCATGTGTTCATTAAGAGATAAAGTTAGTGCGAAATTAAGGCATAACAAGATTACATCAAAAGATGTTACACCAACAATAACATCGTCTCCTATCCTTAAATCTAAAGACGGCAACTCCTCTGTATCGATTAATGTCTTAAAGAACTGGTCTGCGTGCATGACGGTCACAGATGCCATAATTGAATCGTATTTTGTTTCCATTACGTCGCCAGCTTATAGTCTTGGTTGTGTGGGTTTTTTGTTATATGCAAATCAGATTAATACTTGATTATCCTTTTGGTATGATATATTATCATACTCAGGAAGTATGCTATGAGTAGAAATAAAGTTGCGATTACTGTTAATCAAAATACTCTTGATCGAGTGGATCAGCTTGTGAGCCAACACGTTTTCCCTAGTCGAAGCAGGGCTTTTGAGGAAGCTTTAGAGGAGAAGTTAAAAAGACTTGATAAAAGCCGATTAGCCAGAGAATGTGCCAAGCTAGACCCGGCTTTTGAAAAGTCCTTAGCAGAAGAAGGTCTTTCCGGGGAAATAGACGAATGGCCAGAATACTAAGGGGAGGTGTCCGTTGGGCAGATTTAAATCCAGTTCGTGGAAGAGAACAAGCAGGACTACGCCCTGTCCTAATAATCAGCCAGGATATTTTTAACCAAAGATCAGAAACAGTCATTGCAATGGCTATTACAAGCCAGGCACAACACGCAGGTTTTCCACTGACTTTTGAAATCAAATCAACTCGTTTACCAAAGCAATCATGGGTGAAAATAAGCCAAATCAGAACTCTCTCAACAGAACGTATCGGTAAAAAAATAGGCGCTATTTCTTCAGAAGAGTTGGAAGAAATTATAGAAGGCTTAAATGAAATAATCAGTACATAACAATAAATAAACCTCATCGTTCTTTCTGACTAATGAAGAGAATGACGGATTTTCTATTTACGTTAGAAAATGATTCAGAAATCGATATAAAAACGCATAGCTACCATATCAGCGCTTTCATCATCAAGACGGGTAGTTCCCACAAGCCTGTCAACATTTGCATGTACATAATTCATCGTAACCCTTGTATTGGGGTTAAGGTACCAGTTTACGCCAAGCGTAGTGTCCTGCATCCTGCCTCCATTAATATCTTGATTAGACAGGTCAAGTTCAGAATAGCGTGCCGCCAGTTCGATTGCACCTTTTCCCTGTCCTCTTCCCCATTTAAAATTATTTTTTGGTGTTATGCTGCGAAATACAGCTTTTTCCCTCTTATAAACCCTGTGTTCACCTGTCAGAAAGTAGCTGCCATACGCATAAAACCCCGTAAAGTGAGGGTC
Source organism: Candidatus Scalindua sp. (assembly GCA_021777035.1). Classification (GTDB taxonomy): domain Bacteria; phylum Planctomycetota; class Brocadiia; order Brocadiales; family Scalinduaceae; genus Scalindua. The sequence goes on from JAIQZR010000179.1 coordinate 3,983, forward strand.
AGGTTGCGTATCTCCTTTAAGGTTTATGTCCGCGAATGTATATTCCGCCTGGAAGGAAAAAGGTCCGTAGACAACAGACAGTTCAGGATTATAGAGATTTGAAGAATCTGCCGTAAAGCGGCCTGTATCAACTAATACATTTGCAAGGTTTATCTCCGGTTTTGAGCTGAACCGGAATCCGGTCTCTTGTGCGTCATCCGCAAACGCATTCTGATGACTATATGAAATTCCCGTGTGAATCAACTTCGTACCATCGCCCACGTACCATGTCAGACCTGTAATTCTTCCTGTTAAACTGTAACCACCTTCTGTGCGGCGATTCCCTTTACTGTCACCAAAAGTATCAGCATTACGGAATATGCCTGCTGACCAGGAGAGACGTTTATCCAATGCGTGGTTATACGCCCTGAACCCGGTATTTCTGGATGGCGCAAAGGTATTATTGAGACCCCGTTCCAGGAATGTCATGTACTTACTTGAGTTCATCATTTCCAGGCTGTAAGGTTCTTTAGTGTGACCCACCCTGAAGTTACCCAGGACTGGAATCTTCTTCAGTTCCATAAATACATCATTAAAGCTTGCACTCCCACCGGCCCAGTCAAACTCCATCTTGTATCCTATATTTCCATACATAGTGCCGGCCATATAGAACCGGGCTCTGCGTTGTTCAGTACTATCCACCAGATCTCCAATGGCGCTCTCAATATCCTGACCTTCACTCATCCAACCCCAGTCATTCATAATACGGCCGCCAACTTCCAGCTTGAAATTTCCGTCCTGTGATTTAAATCTCAGGCCCTTGTCCCAGTACGCGGCAATTTGTGGGACTAAACCAGCCGTTGCCATCTTCTCTCTGGATTCATCCTTTGCAAGATAATCATCCATTATGCGTTCTATTTTATTTGTTTCTAACTCAGAAATAGAGTTAGTGGCAATCTTTTCCTTCGTTTCTATCTTATCTTTTAAGACATTAAGCATTTCCTGCTGACTTTTAATTACCTTCTCCATCTGTTCCATCTGTTCCCCCATCTGTTTCACTTGCATTCTCAAATCACCAGTATCCTGTGCAGACGCATCCTTCATGAACACGCAGCACAGGATTGAGACAAGAACAACAATCACCAGCCACCCTGCTATTAGATATATTCTCAATTCTACTTCCTTTCATCAATTAGGGACATATGACCATACGCCCCTAAAATACTTACCTCATATCTTAAATAAGATTACGTCAGATGATTTCACACCAACAATAACATCATCTCCAACCCGCAAGTTTAAGGATTTCAACTCTTCCGTATCAATTAGCGTCTTAAAGAACTGGTCAGCATGCAAAATTGTCACGGATGCCATGATTGAATCGTGTTCTATCCCCACCACCTTGCCTGTTACCTGGACTCGTGTACTCAACCTTTTCCCTAAAAAAACCTCTTCCGGAGTTCCCCGTTTAACCTCCTTACCTGATTCTAATACAATTACGTGATTTGCCAGTTTATATACTTCTGTTACCTCATGAGTAACGTACAGAGTCGTTACATTAAACTGTATGATAATTTCTTTAACATCATCCTGCAGTTGAATGCGTGTCTGCCAATCCAGTGCAGAAAACGGTTCATCAAGGAGCAGAATATCAGGCTTCCTGGCGATCGCCCTGATCAGGGAGACTCTCTGCTTCTGCCCGCCGGACAGTTGTCCAGGATAATGCCGTTCGTAACCAGAAAGACCTGCAATGTCTATGAGATCTTTTATCTCCTTCCTTCTCCACTTCTCTTTAATTCCATACGCCACATTCTTTTCTACCGTCATGTGGGGAAACAGGGCGTAGTCCTGAAAAACAAATCCAACAGAACGTTGCTGTGGATGAAGATTAATCCCCTTTGCCTTATCAAACCATATCTCATTTCCATTGGAAATAAAACCCTTTTCAGCCATTTCAAGCCCAGAAATCAGACGCAAAATACTCGATTTTCCAGCACCGGATGGTCCAAACAACGCGGTTATTTTTCCACGTGGAATGTCAAACGACACGTCTAACTCAAAGTCATTCCAGATTCTATTAAGGTTAATACTTAGCAAGATTAATCTCTGTTTACAAAGTACGTACAAATCTTCTATTAATAAAATACACCGCTGCCAATATTATAAATGAAAATAATAGCAAAATAGCTGAGTACATATTAGCAGTACCGTAATTCAAGGATTGCACCTCATCATATATAGCTACAGACGCGACCCTGGTAATGCCGGGAATGTTTCCTCCAATCATAAGTATAACTCCGAATTCTCCAAGGGTATGTGCAAACGAAAGCACACAACCGGTAATAATACCGTGGCGTGACAATGGCAGAATAACTCGGAAAAATGTATACACGTTTGATCTTCCCAGTGACCATGATGCCTCCAGAAGTTTTTTATCAACGGAAGCAAAAGCAGTTTGAATAGGCTGCACAGCAAATGGCAGACTATAAAGGAATGATCCTAAAACCAGCCCTTGAAAGGAAAAGGCGAGTGGTTGGTTGAAAATGTTCTCATACCACTGCCCAATAAAACTGTTTGATCCTACGGCTATAAGCAGGTAAAAACCCAGTACCGTTGGTGGCAGAACAAGAGGCAACGCAACCACTGATTCAACCAGGAATTTCCATCGAAACCTGGTAAAAACAAGCCAGTATGCAAAGGGTACTCCCAAAACAAGAAGTAACACAGTGGTGACACTTGAAAGCTTCAGACTTAAGAGAAGTGGTTCCGCAAAGTTCATGACCTGTTCTCTCCGGTACCGGGAATAACAAAACCGTATCGGGAAAGTATTTTACCCCCCTTTTCCTCGTTGAGAAATTCCAGGAATTTTCCGATACTATTTTCCCCTTTTCCTCTTTTTAAAACCACATAAACCTGTTCAATATCGCTATGTGATTCATCAGGAATGACCCAGTAACTTCCCTCATGTAACATCTTTGGTGAGATTGCCAGAGAGAGGGCAACAATTCCCGCGTCAGCAGCACCCGTATGAACAAATTGCGCTGTCTGTGATATGTTTTCACCGTATATCAGTTTCTCTTTTACTTTCTCCCACAGACCGTAATAACGGAGTGATTCCTCCGCAGCACGTCCATATGGCGCATGCCGGGGATTTGCAATGGCTAGTTTCTTTACTTCTGAAGATGTAACGGCCTGCATCCCTTTATCAGGGTCTACTTTAGATTCTTTTGGAAACCAGAGGACGATCTTTCCCACAGCATAAACCTTTTGCGTCCCCTTTGCCGTGAAGCCTTCCTTCTCAAGCAGCGCCGGATATGTTGCATCAGCAGAAAAGAAAATGTCAAAAGGAGCCCCCTGTTTTATCTGCGCAAAAAAGTTACCTGAGGAACCGTAAGACACCTTTGTCTTAATAGATGAATTCTCTTCCTGAAACTCCTGACAGATCTCATGCATCGCAAATCTCAAATTCGATGCGGTGGCAATCAGAATATTGTCACCTGCCTGAAGAGGAAGAGAGAAACCAAATATCAAGATGAATACAATGAGCAGCCTATATTCTTTAATTTTTTTCATAACTCAAGTCTCCTTATAAAGTATTAACTCTGTTGATTTTACAATTGCCGTTATCTCATCACCCTCACGAATATCCATCTCTTTCAATGAAGTATTGGTGATAATCGCATGAAGTATCTCTTCCTGCGACTCCACGAACACCTTGGATACAACGTCTCCCTCAATAATACGCTTTACTATTCCACCAACCCTGTTCCTAGCGCTAATCATACCGGAGAAAGATTTTGCAAGCATAACGTCCGTACCCTTGATGAGGACGGTAATAGAGTCACCTTCAGAAAGATGCATATCCTCGCACGACGCCGCTGTAATAACAACGCTCAATGGAATAGACTTCCACAAGATCTGAACATTTGCATGGATATGCCCCTTTACCACCCTGGTAATTGTACCGCAAACCTTACTTGCCATTTATAATAATCATAAATTATGAAAAAAGTAAATCGATCTCTCTTATGAAAAGGAGTACGCCTCTCTTTCGAGAGGATTCCAAGACTGGACTCCTTGCGAAAAGTCCTCAGTGCCTTTTGTCCGGAGAAGCAATGTTAATTATTTAACTTATTTCTGTTTAAACATAAGTTTAAACTCTTTCTCCACAATCAAGCTCATTTTGTTTACATAATTATTATATGATAAAATAAGCTTCCTCGCCTCATGGGTCAATTTTGCTCCGCCCCCACCTTTCCCACCCGTAGTAACATCTAATAGCTTCAGACCTAATGCCTTTTCTGTCGCCTTTATCTTCCCCCATGCCGCCCTATACGACATTCCCAACTCTTTTGCCGCAGCATTTAACGATCCTAAACGGTCAACTGCTTCCAGTAGCATCCTTCTCCCTTCGGCAAAAGCGACACTACCATCCTGTTCCATCCATATTTTAAATTTTATTTTCATCAAACCGGAAGCATTATATCTATACTGACATAACGGTGTCAAATGAAAACTGCATGTCCAATAAAGCCAAAGAAGATTTACAAACATTTTGCGTGCGTTCAGAAAATATTTGACAACTAAAATAAAGTTTGCTAGCTTTAAGTTTTATAATTCCGCAAGTATTTTTGGTAATGTCATGTATTTTTTCAAATCAAAGCAGAAATTAAAAAAGTTTTCTATATTTTTATTAGCCCCCTATGTAATCCTCTGCATAACGGCTGGCGGGTTTCACGCGTTCGACGAGTCTGCATTTCATGGACATAGCGTTGAAAGAACCCATTCAGAGAATACTATTTTAAATGCAGATACGGCTGACAATAGTGCACCTTTTTTCTGTTACAATGATCACAACGAAGACGATTGTATTATCTGTAAATGGCTCAAACATGCACCTAAGAGAGTCCAGTTGTCTCTGGACGGCTCATCATTTATACCGAACACATCCGGGTTATGTTTAAACAAACAACAATCCTATTATTTCCTCATTCACGGGAAATACCACTCACGCGCACCACCACTATACCTTTCATAATTCAATCAATTTAAAAACTAAAAATTATTAACAACTAACTTCAGTTAAATTCATAATGGGAGCATTACCGATTGTGTAGATATTGAGAGTGGATATAGTCTATTTTCGTATCATAGAAAGTTAAATATACCTACCCGCCTGCCAATCAGTTCGGGCAGGAAGTTTGCCCGCCCGGCAAGCCGTTCGGACGGGAAGTGAGCTAAAGTTGTGGAGAAATATTTTTCCTTAACTTAAGGTACTTCATAATTGGTTACTTGCCCGACCTTGTTATTCAGGCGGGCGGCTTTGCCGCGCTATGAAATGTATGCTGATAAATGATTATTGAATATGGAGGGTAATATGCGCAAAATATTTGTTTACCTGTGTGGTATGTCGTTTTTTCTCCTTATGCCGGACATTGTTCTGGCAAATCAGGATGTTTTGAGCCAGGAAGTCCATGAACTAAAAACTTTGATTATGGAAATGAAAAATGACTACGAGGCAAGGATTAATGAAATGCATAGTAAGATTGCAAAGTTGAGTGAACAGAAATCCATAGAAGAAGATGATGCTGAGTTGAAAAAGGAGTTGGAACTACTGTTTAATGATAAAGGCGAACAAACAGTATCTTCTGTACCAAGTACACAAGCGGCACCAGGCGGTTTCAGAGGAGGTGGTATGTTCCAGAACCTCATGATGAACATAAGTGCCATTGGTGATTCCATCGCCAATGTTACCTGGCCGGGAAGAAGTATTGAGGAGGGAAGGGGAGACGGAACGTTTGCTGAAAATGAATTTGCAGACAGGATCAGCCTGAGGGAAACTGAACTGGCCCTACAGGGAGTATTGGATCCATATGCACGAGCTGATTTCTTCATAACATTTGAAGATGGAGGAGCGCCGACTATAGAAGAAGGATATGTAACGTGGCTTTACCTCCCCTTTGGTTTACAGGCAAAAGCAGGAATCTTCAGAACAAATTTTGGAAAAATCAATAGGACTCATAGACCGGAAATATCTCAGACTGATTATCCTGATCACATAAAAAATTTACTCGGAGCGGAAGGCCAAAAGGAGCCAGGAATCTCCGTAAGCAAGATGCTGCCGAATCCATGGGACATATACTCGGAGTTAACCGGAGAGATTCTTACTCCTTCCGATGAAGGAGCAAAGGGAAGGGATCAGATATATCTGGCCCACTTGAAGAATTTTTTCGCGATTACAAATAACACTTCTATTGAGCTTGGGCTCAGCTTTCAGACACGTGACATCAGCGATACTGATGTCACAACGCTGACAAAGAGGAATTTCAGACAAACAATGGAGGGTATAGATCTCACGTATACCTGGAGACCGGCTGGACAGAGGCTCTATAAATCATTTATCTGGCAGAGTGAATTTTTTGCAAGCCAGAGAGAAGTCGGCAGTTTTGATGTTAACGGCTTCACAGAGGACGTTAAAGATATCAACAGTATTGGTCTCTACACATTCGGAGAATACCAATTGACCCGCAGAGTGTTTGCCGGATTGAGATTTGATTATTCACAGTTTCCGATGAATGACAATGACAGTGAATGGTCAATCTCTCCTTATTTGACCTTCTGGCAAAGTGAATTTACACGTTTGAGACTCGAATACAGCCATAAGGAAAGGAATTCTGATACATCTCCAGTCGAAGAAGGTGAGAATGCACTGACACTACAAGCGACCTTCTCAATTGGATCACATAGACCACATCCATTTTAACTGTTTCGGACTCGTAATAAAATCGCTTTAAACTTTTTTGCGTGGCCTTATATGGAGAATATTAAATGTTAAAAGAAAAGATACTACAATTTGTTACCATAATATGCTTTCCCGTATTTCTATTTTTTATCCTGCTCAATCCAGGCACCGCGTATGCTAAAAAATTAAGGGTCATAACAACATCAACAGACCTTAAGTCCATTGCTGAATATATAGGCGGAGACAAAGTCAATGTAGAAAGTATTACAAAAGGATACGCAAATCCCCACGAAATCGACCCAAAGCCCAGCTTCATGGTAAAACTCAGCAAGGCGGATGTCTTTATAAGGATTGGCCTTGACTTGGAACAGTGGGCCCAACTTTTAATTGACGGGGCCAGGAACTCACGAATACGTTTCGGAGAACCTGGGCATGTTATTGCATCCGTAGGTGTAGATCTTCAGGGTCTGGCGGTACGTGGAGGGGTCATGATTGACAGATCGCTTGGAGATATTCACATCTATGGTAATCCGCACTTCTGGTTGGATCCGCTCAACGGCAAGATAATTGCCCAGAATATCCTGGATGGATTAAAAAAGAATTCTCCTAAAAATGCACATTATTTTGAGGAAAACAAACGCCTGTTCGACAAGGAAATTGACACACATATGGTAACGTGGATGGAGAAAATGAGGCCGTTTTCCGGAACATCGGTGATTGCCTATCACCGATCATGGCCAAATTTTTCAAAAAGATTCGGAATTAATGTAGTTGGTTATGTTGAAGTGAAACCGGGAATAGCCCCCTCACCTGCCCACATTGCGAATCTTATCAAGAGGATGAAATCTGAAGATATAAGAGTATTAATTAGAGAACCATACTACGAGACCAAGATCCCAAAATTTATTTCATCAAAGACCGATGCAACTGTTTTGACACTACCGACTTCCGTTGAAGGCGTAAACGGAGTGAAAGATTATTTTGGCCTCTTTGATTATATTATTGACAATCTGGTAAGCACGTTCATAGAGCAGGGGATAACCCCAAATGATTAAGTTCAGTAATGTACAACTGGGTTATGGCCGTAAGCCGGTGCTTACGGCCCTTAACTTCGAAATACAAAGAGGTGATTTCTTCGGAATAGTTGGTCCCAATGGCGCGGGAAAGACAACCCTTCTTAAGTCTATTTTGGGACTTTTAAAACCGATAAAAGGAGAAATCAGCTTTCTTAATAATGGAAGCGAGCATAAAAAAAGTATCGGCTACGTACCTCAGCATGCATCTGTAGACGAGATATTTCCTGTTACAGTTCTTGATATGGTTCTTATGGGAAGGTACGCAAAAATGGGCATCTTTAAACGGCCGAAAAACGAAGACTACACAATCTCGAAGAAAATGTTAAAAAATGTTGGTATGGAAACCCTTGCAAAAAGAAACTATAGGGAACTCTCCGGAGGGCAGAAACAGCGCACTCTGATAGCAAGGGCAATGGCAAGCGAACCAGACGTTCTGATACTTGACGAACCTGTAGAAGGAATGGACATTCAAGCTGAAATATCCATAATGGAGTTGATCAAAATCCTGCATGCCGAATACGCCCTTACAGTAATATTAGTTTGCCACGATCTTAATATCGTAGCAAACTATGTAAAAACACTCTCTATTATTCATAACAACACCTTGAAACTTGGTTCGATTGATTCAATGTTCAATGAAGAAACAATGGCCAAAGTTTACGGAACTAACGTAAAAATTGTTAACATAGCCGGTCAAAAGGCAATAATTTCTAAATTAAATAATACAAATGAATGAATTTCTTACCAATCTGGAATTTTTTAAATACTCCATTACATGCTCAGTACTCGTGGCCCTGGTATGCTCTTTTCTAAGTGTGTACATCGTCCTCAAAAGAATAGTCTTCGTCAGTGTAGCAGTAACACAGGTCTCATCAGTTGGTATAGCTATCGCATTAATAACCGGACTGGATCCAACACCTATTTCCCTGTTTTTTACCTTTCTTGGAGTTGCCATCTTCTCCATCAGGTTCTCAGAAAGAAAATTGTCAAATGAGAGCAGGATAGGTATAGGGTTTGTCGTTGCAAGTGCGGCGTCAATCCTCCTGGTATCTAAAAGCGCCCAGGGAATACATGAAATTGATGACCTTCTTTACGGAAATATTCTGGTAGCAACTCCACTTCAGATATATCTGATGACCGGTATAATTACATGCATATTTATTGCACATTTTCTCTTTTACAAAGAATTTACCTCAGTAACCCTAGACTTCGAAATGGCGAGAACGTCAGGTATCAAGGCGAGGTTCTGGGAACTCATGCTCTATCTAACTATTGGGGCAGCAATATCTATAGGTATAAGGACCTCGGGCAACCTCCTTATAACAGCATTCCTGATCATGCCGGCAGTAAATGGACTGCTTCTGGCAAACAGGATAAAGAATGTATTTATCATAGCGGTGACGACAGGTATAATCTCCGCTTTGGCAGGATTTTACATTTCATTCTGTTTTGATTTTCCGACATCACCATGCATAGTTGCAACACTTTTTGTAATCTTATGTTTGACGTTACCGGTAAAATTTTTCAGAAAATGAGTATATATATTTTACCACCGGCAAAGACGTGAAAATACTTTGTTGCATTTGACAAAGTATCAAATAAAGATTACGATGAATCGTTAAACAACTCTAAAAATCAACAAAAACACTATTTTTAAGATACCTGATAATGCACAAAAAGAAGCTAATAGTTCTGGCAATTGTCACGCTGTTTGCGCCAGGATTTCTACCATACGGATTTATTAATAACAGCAAAGAAGCTGTTAAGAACAATCGAATTTCACATGCAGAATCCTGTTGTTGCGGTCACGACGCAAGTACGTGCCTAAGTTGTGGCTGTTCGGATGGTTCTAAAGAATCCGATGATAATGGCAGGCAACCTGTTACTATTACTTCCTGTGGTGGTACTTCTAATGATATCTTTACCATACCAAAAATAGATTACTTTCTTTCACAGTTCGTTTTTATTAATTACCTGCCTGTTACTACCGTGGCAGAAACTACTACGCTACAGCGAAAAGATATACTGAATAAACCGCCCTACAAACCCCCAAGACCACAACTCCTTACTAAATTCATATAATTATTTAAGAAACTACATTTTTAACGTAAACCATCTTTTCAGAATGTGACTACGGGATCATAACAAGTGTACGCCCATTTCAAGTTTGCTGTAAGTATATATGTGGATTCGCTTCGCTTAATCCACCATACATGCCTGCGCCTGTACGTAGTACGCAAACAGATCGCGGTGTATAGTATGATGTAGGATAGATTACCCGTCCGACCGAGTCATCCGGGCGGGAGGCCAATGGCCGAATACTACCTTTGTTATATTCAATAAATTGAAAATACTCCCGGCTGGAATTAAGTATTCTGAAAAATGGTGGTAAGGAGAAGAAGTATGTCATCATTTTTTTATAAAAATACATTGTTTTTACAATTCATTTTCTGGGTCATTCCCCTGGCATTTCTGCCGAATAAATGTCTGGCAGGGCTGAATGATCTAATGAAATATGATGATCAACACGAAAATGAACAAACAATCAAACTGGCCTTAAATGAGACAGGCAATGAGAAAAAAGAATCTACCAATATTTCAAAGGAACTCACTCGACCAGAAAAGTTAAGCTACCCCCTGTTTCTCGGGCTCTGCTGTGGTAAATGCGGTGGTAATATGCCCTTGAACATTTTTGGTGCGGGTACTCCTGAGCCACATGAATTCAGGATTAAAGCCAATCTCAGCTGGGGAAGAATGGTAGGCATGAGAAGAGGTACAAGTAATCGCAGCACAAAAGACACCTTGGGACAATATATGATGTCTCCAAGAAAAATGGACATGTATATGAGTAATGTGTCAGTGGGATACGCGTTTTCTGATCGCTTCTTTGCCGGTATAATGGGTATGTATGTGAATAAGGATATGGAAATGGTCAGAAGGGACGGGAGAAGATCCAGCATGTATTCTCAGGGGGCTGGTGATACAATGCTGATGACAAAAACATTACTCTATGCGGATGACTACCTGATTCCCACAAGTCAGGTTTCGTTGCTACTCGGAGTAAGCCTCCCGACAGGTTCTATTGATCAGGACGAAAAAGGGCAAATCCTTCCCTATAGCATGCAATTGGGTTCAGGCACATTTGACCCTTTTATCGGAGTACTCTATGAAGGTTCCAACTCCCCATTCTGGTGGGGAGCTAACGTAAGCTATCTGGCAAGAGCCTATGAAAACTACAAAAGTTATAACCTGGGAGATGAATATCGTGCTGATCTCTACGCGATGTATCAGGCACGTTACAATTTAGTTGGTGAGTTACAGATTAAAGGGAAATATGTAGGTGATATTGAGGGAGAAGCCCAGGAAATTGAGCAGGACGGAAATGGCCACATGAGGGGTAATCCCAATATGCCATTTATGAGCAATCTGTTTGATCCGAATAATTACGGCGGAAGTACGCTAGATTTGACTGCTGGCGTACAATGGCAGCCATTCCATAATCATATTCTAAATGCGCAATTCTCTTTTCCACTTTTTCAAAACCTGCATGGAACGCAACTAGAGAAAGATTTCACAGCATCAGTTACATATTACATTGAAGTCCCTCTCAGAAAAAGCAGACGTGCGAAAAAATCAGGTAAGGGGTTGGACTTCCTGGGATTTTAATTTAATGTACAGGAATTTCAATGTTTCTGGTAGGAGCCGTCTCCTGACGGCGATCGTGCACATTTCGGCCTCATAATTCGATCGCCAACCCGCCCGAACGTACTGTTCGGTACGGGCGGGCAGGAGTTGGCTCCTACCGCTTGTGTTTTTACGCCGAAGGCTTAACTTGAATAAGAGTTAACTAAGTACTGGACTCCCGGAGAAAGCCGGGTATATCCCTGCTATTGGAAGTCGTGCCTGAGGCAGATTCGCCTGGGCGGAGATTCCAGTTGTCAATTTTGCATTATAAAGGAGAGTAAAAGATGTACAGAAGGAAATATCATATTTTTGCTTTGCTGGCGCTACCAATAATATCCCTGCTTTTCAGCGGCTGTGCGACGCTACAGAGATTGCCGGAAGAAAACTCTGCTGATGCACAAGTGTATATTAAAAGATGCAGTACCTGTCATACTATCCCGCACCCCTCCCGGCTCAATTTCCACCATTGGAAGGATAGGATTGTTGTTCTGAAAAATAAGCAGATGCCTGTTATTAAGTCTAAGGAAAAGGAATCTGTGCTCTCTTACATAAAGACACAATCTAAAAAAGGGCTAAAGACATTCAACCTGAGATGCGGAAAATGTCACATTCCACCTGATATGGAAGAACTGAACGCAGATAAATGGGAGGATTTAATTATAGTCCTTGATGGTAAGATGCCTGTATTCTCAGAAACCGAAAGATCATCCATAGTACGATATCTACAGACATTTGCGAAAAAGTAGGATACTTAGGGTTCGCGAAAAAATAACAGGGGATAAGCTCTTAGTCACTCTTATCCCCTGTTGATTATTTTATTGTTCCTACTTCAAGATTTAGTTTACTGTTTTTCTATATCATTTTGCATTGACAGTTTATCTTATACAAATATTTCATCTCTCTTTAACGTAATACAATAGAGAAGTTCTATTTTCGTGATAGTCATATTGCTCTACCTGTAAATATTAAAAAAAGGTTATAGCCGCTCTACTCTATTCCCAATTTGCATTTAAGAGATTTGAGTGTGTTCTTCATGAGCATGGTAATCGTCATAGGGCCGACACCGCCTGGAACTGGTGTAATACTGCCCGCAATCTCTTTGGCTGCATCAAAATCAACATCACCTTTTAGGATAGCCACCATCCTGTTCGGATCATTCTTGCTTGGCTTTTCACCAACTCTGTTAACTCCAACGTCAATTACACATGCACCTGGTTTGATCCATTCCGGCTTTACCAGGCCGGGAACACCGGCGGCTACTATCAGTATGTCCGCGCGTTTGCAGTGTTCGTCCATATTTTTTGTTCCTGTATGAACTACTGTTACCGTGGAATTGGCACCTTTTCCTTTTTGGAGCATCATGTTGGCAATTGGTTTTCCTACAATATTTGAGCGGCCTACCACTACTACTTCGGCTCCTTTCGTTTCTACACCAGCACGGATTATCATCTCCTGAATTCCTGCAGGTGTGCACGGCAGGAACTTGGCCTCATCGCCTCCTATCATGAGACGTCCGACATTTACAGGATGAAACCCGTCTACGTCCTTATCGGGATCAACGGCATTTAATACCTTTTTTTCATCTATATGATCAGGAAGTGGAAGCTGTACAAGAATACCGTTAATGGAATCATCATTGTTATATTTATCGATGAGTGCCAGAAGATCCTCTTCTCGAATATCAACCGGTTGTGAATCTTGAACCTCATTAAAACCAACCCTGTGAGCTGTCTTAATTTTAAGTGTTACATAAGACAGAGAAGCTGGGTTTTCACCGATAAGAATAGTCACAAGCCCCGGTACGATCCCGTATTTTGCTTTTATTTCTGCTACCTCAGCAGTGATCTCTTCTAATATCTGTTCACGAATTTCAGTACCTTTAATTAGCGTTGCAGTCATTTTTCAAATTCTCCTTATTATATAAATATAGTGCGGCAAAGCCGCAACCAAGTTTGAAGTGCCTAAAGTTAAAAGATAAAAGATTTGTTTTTTTACCACCAGTCTGCATGCTACGCACAAGCAGGCAACTTTAGTCTGCTTCAAACTTCCTGGTCAGGCGGGAAGGCACTTTTCAACTTTTTTTGAATGATAGTAAAAGAACCGGGAAAATACAACTTTTTTCTCGTACCAGAAAACTAAGATTCATATCACTTTTAACAAAAAAAAGGGAGCCAGGCAAAAAGCCCGGCTCCCTTTTAATGTACTTCTACTTCTTATCTAATCACATCAAATCAATGATGAGCACTATGTGTACCAGCAGACATACCCACTTCCTTCAGCATCCTGTTGATGTACTCAAC
>JAIQZR010000180.1 GCA_021777035.1 Candidatus Scalindua sp.
CAATGCCAGGATCTATCTCCTCCGGCGTGTAACCGAAAGCCATTTCGAATCCAACACTACGCTCCACAGTATCAGCAACCATGTCCCAGTTCCAGATGCCGTCGTTAATCGATAACATAAACAATCTTATTTGCCGCTCCTTCTCCTGCAACAAATCCTGTACCTGTCTGTATTTGATGAAGAGGCCAATACGGACACCGACAGATGATATCATTTCAAGTAAATCTTTATCGGGTTCTTTTATCTTACGGCTAAAGAAACAGATTACCCCCAGCACCTTTTCATCACTGAGAATTGGGAAACCAAATGCCCCATGCAGCCCCTCTTTTGCCGCAACGGACATTCTGAGAAAAGGTTTATAACGAGCAACATCTTGAATCCATATGGGCTTTGCATTTCCCCAAACCAGGCCTGGAAGCCCGGTTTGCAATGTGAAAATTATTTGCGTGGCAATGCTTTTAAATTCAGGGATCTTAAGAGATGGGATATGCCAGATTCCTGAATTTCTCAGATATTTTCCTTGAGGATCAACCATCCATATTTCACCAAGACACCAATCCAGTGCCATACATATAGTTTCAAGGATCCTTGGAGAAGCTTCCTGCATTGTAACAGATTCTGCCAGTGCCTTTGTTACAAGGTACTGAGCATTAAGACGTCTTTCCGCCTGTTTTTTTTCAGTAATGTCTATTGCAACATGTACGACACCAATAAACTCCCCTTCCTCATCTAATCTTGGGAAGCAAGTAAAAGTATAAATGCCACCCATAAAATTCCCCTCTTCTATCTCGGATTTTAGTGTTTCCCTACACCGTACAAATATACACGTTGTGCATGGTTCGTTTCGGTCACAAAATATTTCGTTACATTTTTTTCCAATAACATTCTCATATTTAGCATTAATTTTATTTATAAATGCGCTATTACATTTGGTTAAAGTAAAATCCTTATCATAAATACTTATTAACTCTGAGATAGAATCAAATGTATTCTCCCAGTCCTTCTTTCCCTCTACTATCTGTTGAAACAGTTTGCGGTTTTCGAATAACATGTACTGCTTTTCACAGGCTTTTTTAATAGTCGTTATCAGTTCGGGTATTTTGAATGGTTTTGATAGATATGAAAAGACGTCTTTGTCCATCGCCTTTATTATACTATCGGTTGATGCATAAGCAGTGAGCAGGATTACCTCCGTGTCAGGAGAAATCTCCTTAATACTCTCCAACACAATAATTCCATCAGAATCCGGCAACCTCTTGTCTAACAGGACTATGTTAAAAAAGGCCCCTTTCAGATGCTCTATACCATTTCTTGAGGTGTAAGCAGTCGCTACTAAGTAGCCTTCTAATTCGAGGTGATCCCTTAAGCCTTCACAAATACCTTTATCATCATCGATTATGAGTATTTTTACCTTATTATTCATTTTTCCTTAGTGGCTCAATTGCATATGTCATTTTTATAACTGCTTCGGCCAAGATACAGAGAGAATTATTTTCCAGACCAGTGCAGCAGGCGGTTATCACTCTCCCTGTGTCTCTAATGTCATTGAATTAAGGGCTTGACCCGATTTTGTATGGGCGGGAGGTATTTGACCAGCCTTTGTTCAGTACGCAGACAGGGTTCTGTCATTCTTTAAAATTTAGATGTGTTAAATTAACACATGTTATATGAGAATGCAAATATCATTTAAGTGGTACGGACAAACGTGTTTGTCCGTGTATCCAGGGATTGAGAGATTTGTATTTGCAGATCCAATTTTGTAAAGCCCGGGCCGGCATGAGTTGGCCATTTGCCTTTCTAAGCCTCTGTGTATTCAGGGTTTCCCTCTCCATACCCACTGTTATCTGCTTACTACTTGGTTTGCAGTAGGGAATAATTTTCCTTATATCGATCTATTTTCCTGCTCTTATGGTCTTTCTGGAGTTGGGAATCACCTCCTCTTTTGCAAAATAATCTTTTTTACTTCTCTTTATTGCAGATTCAATATTGCCTACTCAGATGAATCTGTTCGGATGGGAAAAATTGAACCGAAACCTTTCGATTCAGGTAGTACGATATTTTGTAAAGTAAATTGCGTTAAATATATACAAAAGGTACAAAAAGAAGACATTAAGCATCACACAGTGATTTACAACCCTGATTATTTTTGCAAATTATTATTGAGTTTCCATCTGATGTTTACCACCCGTTCTACACTAATGAAGTCATGTTGCGTCTGCATTATTTAAAGTAAAAGAGGGCAATTGGTTGCTTTTTGTAAATATGGCAACCATTTTGCAGATATAGGATTCACAAATATAATACACAAAACTTAATTTAATTAGAAGTTGTGCCTAATCTTTGCGCGATTTTTGCCGATAAACTATTATCCTTTTGCAGAAATGCTTATTTATTATGAAACAGTGCTGATCTCAATATTATAGTGAAGAGCTGTTAGCGCAGGCACAAAGCACTAAAGGACAGGTTGCGATACTATTGGCAATGGGACGATTGTGAAATAAAGACCAGGATATCCTCGTCTGTAGGAATGCCAGGACTTAGTATATTTTTAAACCAATTAAAGGAGAAAAAATGGAAGCAGTAGCGGCAAAAGCTAAAGTCACAGATGGGAAATTTCTGACTTTTATTTTAGGTGATGAGGTATATGGTATCGAAATACTCAAGGTTAGAGAAATCATCGGCCTTATGGACATTACGACCGTACCACAAACCCCCGATTACATGAATGGTGTCATTAATCTGAGGGGAAAGGTTATTCCCGTAATAGACCTGAGATTAAAGTTTTCGATGCAGGAAGAGGAGCATACCCAGGAAACATGCATAATCGTAGTAGAGGTTAACAATACATCAATCGGTATCATAGTTGACAGTGTATCAGAGGTTTTAGACATCAGAGGTGGGGAAATTGAAGAGACGCCACAATTCGGGCAGGGAATTGATGCAGATTTTATAATGGGTCTGGGTAGGGCAAA
>JAIQZR010000019.1 GCA_021777035.1 Candidatus Scalindua sp.
GTGCAATGAGAGACATCACCGAGCGTAAAACGGCAGTTAAAGCATTGGAGGAGCAAAAAATTGCTTTAGAGCAAAAAAATATAGCTCTTCATGAAGTTCTTGGGCTGATTGAGATTGAAAAGAAACAGATAAAGGATAATGTAATGGCCAGCGCAGAGAATCTGATCATGCCTGTTATACAAAAGCTCAGATTAAAAGGAGAATCACTTAAATATGTAAAACTACTGCAAAAGACAATGCAAGAGTTAACATCTTCATTCGGCACAAAGCTAACCGAGAAATCAGCCGGATTAACTTCCAGAGAAATTGAGGTTTGCAATATGATAAAGAACGGTCTTACAAGCAAAGAGATAGCCCGTCTTTTAAATATAAACTTGCGAACTACAGAGAAACACCGTGCCAATATTCGAAACAAACTAGGCATCATTAACAAAGATATCAACCTTACATCATACCTGAAAACACTTTAACCAAACACGCTCTTCTTATAAATGCTACGTATGTTTAATACGTATTGCTTTTTTACTTGGTACGGAATATAATGCCCCGGTCATTGTATTCCGAAATCTATAGAACAGATTAGTTAAATATGAAAAAAGAGCAAAGAACCAGTAGCGTGAATGATGAGTTAAGCAAATCTTGTGCAATCCTTGTGGTGGAAGATAATAAGATTTTGTCTCATCTAATTGAGGTGTGCCTGAAAGAGATGGGTCATAGTGTAGATGTGGCCAATAGTGGAACGATGGCAATTGACATGATTACTAATAACCCTCCTGACCTTATACTGATGGATTCTAAGTTACCGGATATATCTGCCAGACAGATTATTGAAAGCATTAGAGAGTGTCAGTTTGAAATTCCGTTCGTCATAATGACTGAGCACGGTGATGAGAGAGTCGCAGTAGAAATGATGAAGGCAGGCGCCAGAGACCATATGGTGAAAGGTGGAAATTTCATGGATCTTTTGCCTCTGGTAGTAAAACAGATACTTAAGCAGATAGTTAACGAGAAAAAATTGATTGAGACGGAGGATCATCTTCTCAAACTGTCTCATGCCGTGAAACAAAGCCCCGCTATAGTTGTAATTACGGATACTGATGCCAACATAAAATATGTTAATGCCAAATTCACAAAAGTAACTGGCTATACAAGTGAAGAAGCTATCCGGAAGAATATGAGTATCCTGAAATCACATAAAACGACTCCTGAAGTATACAAAGAGTTATGGGACACTATTTTGTCAGGAAACGAATGGCAGGGAGAATTATGTAATAAAAAGAAGAACGGAGAACTCTATTGGGAGCATACATCTATTTCATCAGTTAAGAATTATGACGGTGTTATTACTGATTTCATTGCGGTTAAGGAAGATATCACTGCGCGCAAACAGGCTGAAACACTGGCCACAGGCCTTGGCCAGATACTGGATGATTCATTAAATGAAATTTATATCTTTGATGCAAAAACTTTTAAATTTATTCAAGCAAATAAAGGTGCCAGAAAAAACCTGGGGTATTCAATTGATGAACTTAGTGGACTTACTCCATTAGACATAAAACCTGAATTTACGAAAAAACTTTTTGAAAGCAAGATAGAGCCTCTTCAAACACAAAAAAAATCAAAGATGCAATTTGTGACTGTCCATCAACGCAAAGACGGTTCTTTATATGATGTTGAAGTACATCTTCAACTTTCTAGCTTTCTGGCTCTTCCTGTCTTCGTTGCAATCGTTCTTGATATTACTGAGCGCAAGAAGATTGAGAAGAGTCTTATACAGTCAGAAAAATTAAAATCTATAGGGATAATAACCTTAGGAATTGCACATGAGTTTAATAATATCCTTGCAATCATTGCCGGCAATGTACATTTACTGGAAGAGTATTACAAAGACGATAAAAAATTGATGGAGAGACTTCGCACTATTAAGACAGCAACCGATGATGGAGTAGGAATATCCAGTAGGATGCTTGAATTTACTAGAACGGAAAGCAAAACCACAGAGTATGTAACTTTTGATTTAATAGATTTGATAAAACAGACTATAGATTTTACAACGCCCAGATGGAAGAGTATGGCCCAGGCCAGCACCATACAATACCACATGGATATGGACGGTATTAAAGAGGCATCCTCCATCATATTGTGCAATCCGACAGAAATAAGAGAGGTGTTTATAAATATAATATACAACTCACTTGATGCAATGCCTAATGGCGGCCGGATTTCATTTAATACATGGAGTAAAATGGATATTGTGTTTGTAAGCGTTAGTGATACTGGCAACGGAATGACAGAATACGCAAAGACGAATATCTTTGTCCCCTTCTTTACCACAAGAAAACCGAAAGGGATCGGATTGGGAATGAGTAACTCTTTCGGTATTATAAAAAGGCATGGTGGTTGTATAGAGGTGGATAGTGAGAAAGGAAAAGGGAGTACATTTACCCTGCAATTCCCGACTACCAGGAAAACCGTTAGTCCAAAAGTTTCATCTCGACCAGAAATGCGATGTGGTAACATCCGCATTCTTGTGGTAGACGATGAGGAGGCAATATGTAGACTGTTGTACAAATTCCTTTCAGATAAATGCCGAGAAGTTAAGACTGTTCTTGACGGCACTAAAGCGATAGAATTGGCAAGGAAGGAAAGATTTGACCTTGTTTTATGTGACATGTCCATGCCAAATGTTTGTGGATATGATGTGGTAAAAGCCTTGAACAAACTGGATGAGAGACCAAAGATTGGCATAATTACAGGATGGGGAGAGAAACTCAAGTCCATGGATACTGACAAAATGAAGGTTGACTTCATTGCCAAAAAGCCTTTTAATTTCCAGAAGTTAGCAATGCTGATAAATAATCTATTTAGTGATAGTTAGACCCTTTTGATCAGCAGGATTTTATCCCACCTGACCGAATCTCGCGCGTACTTCTTTCTTTTAATATAAGCATTCGGATATCAACATTCCTATACGCCTTAGTCCACTTTTGATATCTACTAAACAAAAATTTATTATAAGCCGCCGGATAAATTACAAAAGCTGAGAATCTATGTAGTTTGTCGGTAATTTAAACGCATAGTAGATATTTTACTGCCTCCAATCCAACGTAATGATATTTGGTTAGTTGAAATACTAAGGTAATAAAGTATTAAAATAATTAACCTTATGAAGTATAATCTCATAAACACAGAAACAGTCTAGATTGCACAATTTAAGTGGCATGTTTATTGCTATTATACTAGCTGTAAAATTGAGATTTAAAAATATCTTTAAAACATGACGATTATAGTTATGGAACAGATTAAAACGAAATATCTATTATTAAGAAGAATCTTCTTTACGCTTTTACTAAACGTAGTGGTAGTGCTTGCCTTTGTAATACTTGAGCAAGAAGGTGTTATGGCAGGGGAAAATGAACATTCATTTAATCTACCTGGCATTTTTAAGCATGACAATGATTTACATTCAAGGGAAATCTTATTCACTGTAAAATACCCAGGTGTTATTAATGTTGATGTTTCATGGGAGCCCCCTGAAAGAAAACTGGAAGTAACACTCTATGATCAAAGCTGGCAATCACTCGTATGCAAGAAAGAGAAGAGCCCTGTTCACCTTGACTATCAATATTCACGAGAGCATTATGAGAAAGCAAAATTTGTAGGCAATACATTCAGGGTAGGGATTTCACAGTCCCTTTTTAAGACGGTAATTGGAAGTGTTAAGATCAGTACTCCAGACAGGAAAGTAATTAAAGAAAACGGTCGCGATGAAATTCGTGGCCCTTTCGGAACCTTTATTGAAGAAGAAACTCCAGAAAACTAATGTCTTCATAAGGGACTAATAAAGTATCCTCACATTTAAAATAACCAGATGAAGGAAGAAGATCTTTTGTTATAAAAAGAAGACATTGTACGGAAGTGCCCTCTTGAAACGATAATTATGTTTTAATTCTTTCTGTGTTAAGGCACCTCGCACCAGGATGAATTTCTGCCTGACAAATAGCATGCGGACGGCTACTCTGTTCTGAATGGAACGGCAGCAGTTTCGCCCGACACACTTTTGACAGGCTTGAAATACACATATGTCCGGATGTAGGGCTAACCTATTAATAAGCCATTATCGTCTTTGTAGCGCTTTGTTTCTTGCGAGCACTACAATCCTTCATTATATGGCGGATAATATTTAGGCTTTATACCATATTTTTGGCGAAGGAGTTCTATGGTCCATTGTTTTTCCATTTTAGAAACTACCTGCATGAGTTTTGCTTGTTCCTCCTGCAGAATCTCATCAAATGTTTTACCTATTTTATTGTTGGTAATTTCTTCGCCACAAATCTTTGTGCTGAAATTTCCCAGAAAAAGCCTGTTAATTGCCACCTCTGACCTCCTTTCTAATCTCTTTGGTATATTATGTATTAGTTAGAAAATGCTCATGCTTAAAGTATCGGATTTATCTACAGAAACTTTAATTTAATTAGAAATTGTGTCAGCAGCATCTGGGTAGGTTGATTATCCTTTTGTAGCCTGTTGCACAGCTGGCAAAAGAATGCGTTAGTTGCAGGTGGGTCGAATGTAAATTGTGGAGGTATTTATTATGAATTCAAATCCTTTAAAGATACTAATTGTTGATGACAATAATGATCATCAAATATTAGTACAGGAGCGACTGGTAGAATGCTCACATAATATAGATGTAGTGTTTGCCGGAACTGGTAAAGAATGCATGCTTAGACTGTCAACAGAAACGTATGATGCAATAATTATTGATTTTAATCTTCCTGATATGAATGGATTGGATATATTGAAAGAAATGAGTCATAAAGGATACGATTACCCCGTGTTAATAGTAACAGCACATGGAGATGAAAACATTGCAGTTGAAGCGATGAAGCTTGGCGCTCAAAATTATGTTGTCAAATCAGAAGGTTATTCAGAGCAATTGCCTGCACTATTAAATAAAATAATACAGGAATATAAGTTAAGAGAGGAAAATAGATTAATTGAAAGTAAATTGAAAATATCTGAGTTGAAATATAAAGCGTTGGTTGACAATATGATTGATGTCGTCTTTACCGCTGATACTCAGTTAAACATTTCTTCGATTAATCCTGCCGGTCAAAGAGTATTTGAGTATTCCGGCAAAGACATTATACACTTAAGTTTTTATGATTTAATACATGAATCAGATAAAGAAAAGATTAGAAATTATCTCAATGTTTCTTTTGCAGATCACAGGAAGTTTATAGAAGGGTTAGAATTTAGAATAATGACCGGAAACGGTATAACAAAAGACATCCAGTTGAATGCCATAGCTGACTACGATAAGAGTGGCAATGTTGTACAAATTGAATGTGTTGTAAGAGATATTACTGCAAGAAAAGACTTCGAACAGAAGTTGTTTCAAATAGAAAAATTAAATGCTTTAGGATTAATGTCAAGCGGCTTTGCCCATGAATTCAATAATATTCTGGCAACAATACTTGGGTATCTGGAAATTGCAAAAACGGAACTAGATGGTACTGGCGCACAGGTCTTAGATACACTGAAAATAATAGAGAAGGCTGCGAGAGGTGGTGAGACGGTTGTAGACAAAATTCAGCAATTTTCAAGGATTAAGCAAGAATATGAAAGAGCAGAGGAGGTAGTTGACCTGCATGAAATTGTTGATGAAGCATTGACATTTACTATGCCAAGATGGAAGGTTGAAGCGCAATCAAAAGGAACTGAATATGAAATTATCACAAACGGCTTCACCAATGCTAAGTACCATGTAAAATTTAACCCTTCAGAATTACGAGATGTAATAATAAACATTATTAATAACAGCATTGATGCAATGCCGAATGGGGGAAAAATTGAATTCTCTGCAAAAAAAGATAATGAGAATGTCGTAATTTCTATTTCAGATAATGGGATAGGAATAAAGGAAGAGGTTAAATACAAGATGTTCGATCCTTTTTTTACGACAAAAGGTGTAAAACGATCAGGGTTAGGCATGAGTTTATCACATAGTGTAATGATCCGGTACGGTGGCAATATTATAGTCGATACCCACCAGGATAATGGTGTAACAATACATTTAAGAATACCTTTGTGTACAGCAGAGACAGCAAGGAGTGATAAAAAGGAAGAAGTAGTTTCCAGCCGTGGTGTAAATATACTTATGATAGACGACGATAAAACAATATTGGAAATGATGAAGATTATTCTTGAGTCAAAGGGACATAGTGTATTTACAACAACAGATGCGAATATTGGTCTGAAAATGTATGAGGATAATCTCTATGAAATTGTATTGTGTGATCTGGCAATGCCAAAGATAAATGGTTGGAAGGTTGCCAAATATATAAAAGAATATGATGCTGTCAGGAAAGAGTCTAAAACACCTGTCGTCTTAATTACCGGTTATGAACTAGATACGGAAATGCTCAACCACAAGGGAGATGGAGTTGATTTCATTCTTAACAAACCGATATCATTCGAAAAATTGTATAAATTAATAAATGATTTTACAAACGCTAATTAACAAATTACGTTCTGTTGATTGACAATAAGACTAACTATGTATCTCCAACCATGTCTAATAATGTCATTTTTTACCTTTATTCTGTTAATATTTTCTACTAGTTTATACTATTAGCCATAAACATGAGTTCTACATCCCTGGCGCAGGTGTTATAAGCCAAGATACACAGAACACTTATGGCTTATTTTGATCGGTGATGGTCTTTTGGTTTTGTGGCATTATTTTTGCACTGTATTGTCAATTATGGATATTAATAACTTTCAAGTTTTTAATAAGGCATTCTCTAAGGGGGACAACTATGGATCTTGATAATATTAACAACTCTCAAGTTTTTACGAAGGCATTTTCTAAGGGTATGGTAAGATTTAACGATCCTAACCTTGTATCCTTCAATGATACATTAAGAACACAGCCCTTCGGTGGCGTTCTATATAAAGAATTGGGTGCCATAAATGACAATAATGCTCTACAGAAAAATAAAGGGAATGTTAAATCTGCAAATAATATAAAATTAAAAAATTACCCTGAAATCTATGATCCTGGCAAGAATGTAAATAAGCCACCATCTTCAGCAATATTAAAGCAGTACAAAATATATAAAGAGGATCAGCTAATGTCTAACCCGGGTGGTGATAATTTTTTCTTAAGTAAAACTTCCGAGGTCATTGATAATAATTATGATCATTCCAGGATTACCAAGAGAGTGGGTAAAGATTTGGCAGATGCAGGCAATAACCTCTTGAATGTAGTAAAGGATCTTGGTGCTGGGGCAACATTTAAGTATGTGGATAAACAAGGTCGCATAAAGGAAGGAAAGAAAGTAGGCCTTGCAGGAACAGTCATAAACTTCTTTAAAAATGTTGCAAGTGGCTTGACTTTTGGTTTATATAGCCCTAAAGGAGAGACAAAACCTCAAGGAGGAATCGCTAGAATCAAACACCTGTTTAAGAAAATAATTGGGGATGCAATAATTGGCGATATTGTGAAAGGAGTACCCAATAGTGCAATACATATTGGTGAAGATGTAATGTTTGCCGGTTTAAATGCTGCAGAGGTTATACCAGATGCAACAATAGGCAACTTTAAGGCTGGTAGAGAGGCAACAACTGCGATTTTTGATAATGCTCAAGTTGCTATGGATTTTATAACTGATATATTACCTGGTGGTGAAGCATCTCAGAGAACACGTTCATTCAAATTGGCAAAAGGCCTTAAGGGTCTACCAATTATAAATAACATTACAACTCCTGAGAATGCTAATGAAGATGAAAATGAGTGGAAATATGTCAGGAATACAAGCTTCAGAAAAGTGATAGAATCAATTCCGTCTCTAATACCCATGAAGATATAATTAATATTATGTGTTGCGCAAATTCGATCCTAAGAAACCTGTTTGACAGACTCACTGCCTATTTTTTTACCCATTTGTTAAGCTTTTCTAATAGCATATTTCCTTCAAATGGTTTGGTAATATAATCATCTGCCCCTGCTCCCACTGCATTAATTATATCTTTTTTCATTTGCCTGGCAGAGCATATAATTACAGGTACGTTTATTTTCAATCTCTTCTTTATCTCCTGGCATAAAGATATACCACTCATACCAGGTAAAGTAATATCTAATAACACTACGTCTATTTGTTTGATGCTACTTCCTGTATTACCCATTGTACGTATCATGTTTAAGGCTTCGATACCATTTCCTGCATCGATTACGTTGTATTCGTTGCTAATTATATCTGTTAAAATTTGAACGGTATCATAATTGTCATCGACAAGAAGAACATATGGAAGGTATCTCTCTCGAAGATTCCGGAGATTTACACTCAGATAAACATTAGTAGATTTTAGGTGTAATATTTCATTCTTTAGTTTTCTTACCAAATCGACTTCATCATCATCATTGTGATTGTCGCTATTAATAATGCGAACGTCCGCGTCTATTATAACTTCATTTTCACTATTCTGTTTATTATGATTTTTCATCAGCTTTGTATAAACTTGAAAATACTGGCCGGAATATTGTGCAATGGGACTATTTTGTCTGCCGCATCCAATTTAATAGCTTCTTTTGGCATACCAAACACCACACAGCTATCCTCGTCCTGTGCTATTGTTTTTGCACCGGATTCCTTCATTTTAAGCAATCCGGTGGCACCATCACTACCCATTCCAGTCATGATTACGCCGATAGCGTTAGGTCCTACATATTTCGCCGCTGAATCAAACAAAACATCCACTGCCGGTCTTTGATGGTGTATGGGTGATCCCTGGCTTGTTTGAATACTATACATTGCTCCATCTCTTTTTATGCTCATATGATAATTTCCTGGCGCTATTATTGCCTGCCCAGGTATAAGACTATCACCACTCTTACCTTCTATTACTTTGATAGAGCACAATGAATCCAGTCTGTTTGCAAATGACTTTGTAAATATTTTCGGCATGTGTTGGACGATAGCTATTGCCGGAGAGTCAGGGGGCATCTGCATTAATACGTCCTTCACGGCTTCTGTACCTCCGGTTGATGCGCCGATGAATATAACTTTGTGAGTGCCCTTAAATAACGTATAATTATGCCCATCTCCGTCATTTGTTCCGGAGCGGACTGTTTGAACAGAACTATTATTGTTGGAATCTCTTAAATGACTACGGCCGGCTTTTAACTTCGCACTGGATGCATTTTTTATTTTGATATATAACTCGTCAATTACATCATTCACATCACTGGAAAGGCTACCGGTAGGTTTGGCCACATAGTCTATGGCGCCTATTTCCAGGGCCTTTAATGTAGCATCGCAACCATCCTGGGTAAGAGAGCTTACCATTATCGTTGGTATAGGATAGTATGTCATTATTTTTTTCAAGAATGTGAGCCCATCCATCCTCGGCATCTCAACATCGAGAGTAAGTACATCCGGTTTTAGTTCTATAATTTTATTTCTGGCGACGAATGGATCAGGCGCGGTACCAACTATTTCAATGTCACTGTATTTGCTCAATGCGCCGGACAGAACCTTTCTAACGACAGCAGAATCATCAACTATTAATACTTTTATTTTATTATTCATTTTAGTTCCCCTAAATAGACACTATTTCAGCTTGAAACCGTTTTCAGCTCAGTTTTAGGTAAATCAACTTCTGATTTAATTACATTTCTACCGTTTTGTTTCGCAAAATAGAGGGCCTTGTCTGCTCTGTCTATTAACGTTTTAGGCGTATCCGAATGGTTACAGAATGCTATTCCAATACTTGCAGATGTAGGTATGCTTTCTGAGTTAACCGTAAAGTTTATTGCTTCAATATCAGCACGTAATCTTTCACATACTTCCATAATATAATGACTATCAATCCTGTCTATTATTACAGAGAACTCCTCTCCACCATATCTTGCTACAAAATCATTTAACCTGAAAGTGTTTTTAATTGTGCTGGCAATTTTCTTCAATACATCATCACCCACTGTGTGCCCGTATTCATCATTAATTTTCTTGAAATAATCTATATCCACCATGGCAAGAGTAAATGGACGTTTCTTTCTTGTTTTCTTTCCAAAAGCATCATTTATTTTTTTATCAAAAGCCTTTCTATTATAAATTTGAGTTAAACCGTCTATCAGTACTTCTTCCTTAGCTGAAGCAAGCTCTCCTCGGATTATTTTGACTTTATTTGTTAATGTATCAATGATTAAAGAGTCTTTCTCCTGCTTTCTAGTGATTGTTTTGCGAAGTGAAGCTGTTTCCAGTGTTATCTTTTTTCTGATTTCCTTTATTTCGTCCAATTCAATAGCTTCTTCAATATATGACATGCTGTCTTTTATTTGATCTGTAAAATTGGTATTGCCTTTTGTTATCGATCCAAAGTCTTCCGCCAATTCATTTAACATCGCCATTAATTCTTTAAATTTTATATTTACTAAGCTTTTCGTTGTTTCGAAGTGTTTGGGAATTGTTTTGTTAATATTGCTTTCTACTGTTAGCAAATCTTCCAAAGTTGAAGATGTCTTAATCTTAGATACTTGCTCATTTGTAAAAATATCAAGAGAGTTTTGTTTTGGTGTAATATTGCTATCTGAATGTTTATTGATTATTTGAAGTATTTCACAAATAATTTCCTTTGATTTGTTGAGGATCTGGTCGCTACTTAATAATTTATTCATCTCAGCACTCTCTATCGGCTCTTCTTTATCGTTTGTATTTACTCGACCATAAAAGAGAGTTTCTGATTGATCTGTTTGTCTCTTTTTTATCGCGACAAGACAAATGACTGAAAAACCTGATATGATAACCAGGCAATTAAAAATTAAAAAAAAGAGTGAACCTTTTTTTGATGGCACTAGCGCCTCTTGTACCTCAGACTCAAGTTGCCGAAACGGAATTACAAGTCTATTCTCTGCTTCTAAACTGGCGATTATGCTCTCACTTGCACTTATGTAGTGGTTCCTCATTCGCTCTACAGCCATTCGGTTCTTATTTATCCATATTTCATTATCAGGTGTTTTATATGTAAATAAGTTTTCGGTTTCATAAGCCTGTTTTCCCGTCGCAGAACCATAAAACAGGTAAATGGTATTACTCAAGAGTGTAATCGTGAATATTAGACTTATTATTATGTACTTCAAAATTGTTCCTTTTCAATATGACTGTTGTTACGAAAAATATCAATCCAACAACCTGTTTTATCTTTTTAACAAAGAAACACAAGACTGGCGCTTCTATTTCCGATAAGCAGCCGGCAATACATATTTAAATTTACTATTACTCCTGGATAGTGTTTCAGAGTGCCCGATAAAAAGATGACCATCTTTTGGCAGACAATCATAGAATTTTGAAACAAGTCGCTGTTGCGTATCAGGATCGAAATATATCATTACATTCCTGCAGAAAATAAAATCAAAAGGATACTTAAATGGAAACTTCTCTGTCATAAGATTAAATCTCCTGAAAGTGATAACATCCTTGAGATGATCCTTTGCCTTATAACAGTTTGTCTTGTCAACAAGTACAGGGGAAAAGTGTGAAGAGATAGTTTCCGGCGGAATATCTTTCAATAACTTCTTATCGTAAACACCATTAATCGCTTTTTGCAGGACCCTTGTGGAGATGTCGGTTGCCAGAATTTTTACATCCCATCCATTGCCTGGCTTTATATGATTAAATACGGTCATGGCCAGAGTGTATGGCTCTTCACCTGATGACGCAGCAGCACACCAAATACGTAATTTTCTGTTTTTACTCTTTTCTTTACTCGAAATAAGAGAGGGCAAGAGGTTGGTATCTAAGAAGTCAAAGTGTTTCTTTTCTCTAAAAAAATCTGTCTTGTTTGTTGAGATGCTGTCAACGAGTTGGACTAATTCCTTTCCGGTTTTCTCGCTTTTTGTTACGTATTGATAATAATCACTAAATGTGTCTATACCCAGCGTCGAAAGACGCTTAGCTAATCTTGATTTTACCAACTCCTTTTTTGACAACGTTAAACTTATCCCACAAGTGTCGTAAATCAGACCTCTAAACATTTCAAATTCTTTGTTTGATAAGACATATTGCATAGTTTACTCCATTTGTAATTTATAAATTAATTATGTTCACCGCAAGACTTCAATTAAAAACAGAAGTGTTTAAAAGTAAAATACACCCTACACTGCCCACAAATAAGGCTTTGCGAGCTTTATAATGAGAGATTACTTCATTTCATATATTTTGGAATCCACAATTACTTGCCTATAATCACTTCATTCAGCGTTGATATTAATCTTTCTTTTTCAAACGGTTTCACGATGTATGATGCTGCCCCTGCTTTGATTGCCTGCCATAACATCTCTTTCTGGTCTATGCCGGACATGATTACCACTTTTGCATTCTTATCAAACGCTATTATGTCCCTGGTGGCCTGAATACCATCCACTTCCGGCATTGTTATATCCATTGTAACTACGTCAGGCATCAGTTCTTTATATTTTGCAAGTGCATCTATTCCGTTTATCGCCTCAACGGCCATCTCAAAACCACTTTGTGCCAGGATCTTTCTTATCATTAATCTTACAACACTCGCGTCATCGACTATTAATACTCTTTTCATAACTATCCCCTGCTTTATAAAGCTGAAATATATCCCCTCTCACGGTAATATAATATTTGTGATCCTAATTATTTTCTGTCAGCAATTTTATTAGTACTAAATATTCAGAACATACTATCTGAACTTTCTAATTTATTCAGCGACTTCTCCAACGAATTTAATTCCGGAAGCAGAAAGAAATAGCAGTTCATTTCCGCATCGTGTATTTTGAATATTGTTTCTGTCAACAGTATCTTGTCATTGTCAACGCCATCTTCAAAAATCAGTGATGAAAATATAACACCGGCAAAATCGCATACAACCTGTGGCGGTGTTGGTAAAAGTGCAGAACCCAGGTCTGACGCAAATGAATTACCGATGGCACTGGCAAGAATATTTCCAATCTCCTGTATTGTACCTTCCGTAAATTCATCAAATTCTTTAGAAGTTCCTTGTGGTTCCCCCATATAGAAGTCCTGTAGTATCAGAGCTGAATCAAGTGAGACCATGAACAATAACTTACCGTTCAATGTACCTTCAAGCGACAACATAGCTGCCACCATTTCGCGAAAATCATTATTCATCTCCTCCGTTATCTCACTGATATCCATAAGCTCGGTCTTAACCAGTTCTATTAATGCTGCATGTTTTATTGTCTTGGAAAACGTGCGCGAAGCATTGTCCATACCCATTTTCACGACAATATCTAATATCCTCAAATGTTCTTTAGAAATCTGCATGTTTTTAAACCCTTTCTTTAGATACAGGATTCAGTGATTTATTCATTGTAAAATATATAAGTAACAGTCAGAGATTATTCCCCGTAAAGTCCTCGGCATATTCAGTCAGGAAAAGCGGCACCTACAATTGCTCCGGAGAAAAAATCTACAATTATTATTAGCATGGCTGTACTGATTCTCCAAAAATACGGCTTTGTACAATACCGGTTTCTGTATCAAGCGAAATCTGATGCCCTTTTGTACCTCCTACTCTGGAAGCTGTAATCTTAATATTATAGTGCATCAAAAGCCTCTTTGTTTCTGCAATATTTGTCTTTCCGATGTCGAATAATTCACTACTGACTTTAAACATCTTTCCTCCACCAAAGATTTTAGCAGTAAGTATATTTTTATTTGATTTGGCCCGGTTTATCATTAGGTCTAGTAATAAAGGGATACCGGTATCAGCATATTTACCCGGTTTGCCATCTCGGTCGTTACAATTAGGCAGCATTAAATGTAGCATCCCTCCAATCTTCTGGATCCTATCATACAAAACAACACCTACGCATGAGCCGAGACTTGTTCTTATTATTTTAGGTGATCTGGCAATCTTTAAGTCACCAACACCCACTGTAACAATATTTTCGTTATTATATAATTCCATTGTTAATATTCTACCATAGTCAATATCATGTTTTAAAATTGTCTTTTCATCAAAACCTAACACACTCGGCCAGTTGGGAAAACGTGTAACAATACCTGAGCGACATCTATTTTTATTCTGCCAATCCCTCTACCATTGCCGATTCTTCAACTGACAGAACCTGCTCAATATCAAGGAGTATTATTAACTTATCTTTTGTTTTGCCTAGACCCATTATAAAGTCAGTGTCTATTTTTTTTTCAAAATCCGGTGTCACTTCAATCTCTTTGCCACTAATGTCAACAACTTCTGAAACACTGTCAACTACGATCCCTATCAATGCGTTGTCGACTTCTACTACAATTGTACACGTTTCCTGAGTATAACCCCGCTCAGACATTGCGAACTTCAATCTCAAGTCAACTACCGGTATGACCTTTCCCCTCAGGTTAAAGACACCTTTCATATAATCCGGGGTTTGTGGTACGGATGTAATATCCATGAGGCCGATTATCTCCCTGACCTTGAGTATTTCGATTCCGTATTCTTCTGTACCCAGGACAAATGTTAAATACTTACCTTCATAAACTGATATTTCTTTATTCTCCCCTACTGCTTCCATTTTGTCTCCTCTTTCAATAGATTACCGAATGCGGATTTAGGATCCGAGAAACTACAGATTATTCAGATAATTATTTGTGAAATCCGCATAACAATATTCAATAGTGAAGTTTCGAAATTCTAATTACTCCCAATAAATGCTGAGCGGACCCCACTGACATCCAGAATCAAGCCTGCTTTTCCATCACCTAATATTGCACTTCCTGTAATTCCTTTAACATTTTTAAATCTTTCTCCCAGACTCTTGATAACAACCTGTTGCTGTCCCAGAAGCTCATCAACCAGCACACCATATCGTCCATCAGCACCCTCTACAACAACTACGATTGATTCCCAGGGGTTGATTTTGGTTGTCTCAATATCAAATAGTTTGTGTAGGCGTACCAGTGATAACAGGCTTCCTCTTATATTAACTACTTCACCCTGATTTTTGACTGTACTGATATCTTCTTTCTTTGGCCGTAGCGACTCTTCGATAGAGATCGTTGGTATAATGTATTTTGTGGTGCCCACGGTTACGACAATTCCATCTATAATTGCGAGAGTCAGAGGCAACATGATGGTAAAAGTAGATCCCCTTCCTTCCTGTGAAGTGACTTCAACTTTACCACGAAGTTTCTCTATATTTTTCTTTACCACATCCATACCAACACCACGACCCGAAATACTGGTAACCTTTTCAGCAGTCGACAACCCCGGCGAGAATATTAAATTGTATATCTGGTTATCGGTCAGGGGTGTTTGGTTATTTACCAATCCTCTATCTATCGCTTTCTTTAATATCCTGTCCTTTTGCAACCCCTTACCGTCATCTTGAATTTCTATAATTATGTTTCCACCTCTATGGAAGGCACTTAACCTTACAGAACCTTCTTTTAACTTGCCACTGACAAGCCTGTCTTCTTCCGATTCAATACCATGGTCTATTGAGTTTCTGAGAATATGTACCAACGGATCGGCAATTTCTTCAATCACATTCTTGTCGAGTTCCGTATCTTCACCGGAGATTGTCAATTTAACCTTCTTTCCGGAACGTGAAGAGACATCCCTTACCAGTCTTGACATTTTCTGAAAAGT
The DNA here is from genome assembly GCA_021777035.1 of Candidatus Scalindua sp. Classification (GTDB taxonomy): domain Bacteria; phylum Planctomycetota; class Brocadiia; order Brocadiales; family Scalinduaceae; genus Scalindua. The sequence continues at coordinate 15,646 of JAIQZR010000019.1, forward strand.
CTGTTTCAAAGTAACCATTCTCATAGACATTACCTGATCCTGAATATCCTTGGTAATCTTGGTTAATTGTGAGAGATTCTTGCTTGCTACGTTATTATTTATTGACTTCATTTCTCCACAAATCAGGGTATTGGAAATAACAAGTTCACCTACCAGGTCGAACAGATTATCAAGTTTGATGGTATCCACCTTGACAGTTCTGGACTGCAATTTTGTTTTTTGTTGAGTTTGTTGAACCTCTAAAGCGGAGTTTACCTCTCCAACAGATACCGCTCCTTCTTCAACGAGTATTTCTCCCACCTTTCTACCTTGCTGTTTCAGTGCTTCTTCCAGTTGGGATTCTGTAATTCCGCCTTTATCCACAAGAATTTCTCCTACCTGTTTTTGTTCCTTTAAGGCACTTTCAACCTCTCCGGAACTCACTACTCCCTCTTCGACGAGTATTTCTCCCACCTTTCTGCCTTGCTGTTTCAGCGCTTCTTCCAATTGGAATTCTGTAATTTCGTCTTTATCCAGAAGTATTTCACCCAGTGATGTACCCCCTGATAATACAGGGATCTTCACATCCCCGGTGTTTTCCGCCTGTTGAACACTCTCCTGTGTTTCAGGCTTATCATTCAATATGGTTGTTATCCTGTCTATAAAAGGTTGGATGTTTATAGACTGCTCTTTCGGGGCGGAATCACAATCTGCAATTCTTCCAAGTTCTCTATCTACTCTGATAGCCAGATTATCTCTGGTTTTCCTGAGTGCGTCTATTGTCTTTAAGGATATGTCAACTATTTCCTGTGTAATAGCAACTTCTCCTTTTCTCGCCTTATCCAGAAGGGCCTCCAGTTCATGACTGAGTTTTTGCATATCGGTTAGCCCCAGAAAACCGGCACTTCCCTTTATACTATGGATGCTCCTGAAGATTGAGTTAATTACCTCATAATCACACTCACCATCCTCTATACTGAGAATGTTGCTTTCTGAATCTTCCAGATGGTCATGTGCCTCTGATAAGAATTCCAGAAATATTTCAGAATCCTCTTTGATATCCAGAGTAAACTCGCTACTATCAGTACCTGTAGATTGTGCCTCTGTTTTAAGTACACTCATTAAAAACCCCCTTTCTCTCTTCCTGGTTTTGCTGCCCGCAATACAGCCAACCGGATATGTCCGGCAAATAAGTTAGTTTCTCAATATTCTTCCGGGAATATCAGCAGAAAATCATTTTATATTCTTTTACTTATTAAAACAGCCTTGCAAGCTTCTTTTTAACTTTATATTTACTTATTTTTTGTAAAAGTTTTTCTTTATTAAATGGTTTGACAAGGAAATCTCGTGCACCTGCCTGTAGTGACTCCACTACTGTCTCATGTGTTGGTGCAGAAGAGATCATTACTAACGGAATTCCTCTTGTATATGGCGTTTTTTTGATTTTTTTACATAATTCAATACCGGATTGTTCCGGTAAAACTAAGTCCATAAGTATCAAGTGTATTTTCTCTTTCTGTAATATAGTAAATGTTTCGCTGGCATCATATGCACTCATCACCTTGAATTCCGTATTTGATAGATATTTTTTGATAATCCTTATATCGGTCAAAGAGTCATCCGTAACAAGGACATTTGTATTTTTTTCGTGAATCATTTCTCCAAAGAACTCGTCTGCTAATTCAATAGGCAAGAACATATTATATTTTCCTGTATCGAAACCTTTAATTAACAGGAGAGACGTAAGGTTAAAATATTCACTAAAAAGATTATCCTGTAAAATTTCACTTGCGTTGTCTTTATTTATTGCTGTGCATGATGAAAGCTTTACATGTACCTGTTTTGGCAATTTATTCCTGAATACGGCATCAATTATGCCTGAAAACTGTCCACTGAACTCCGTAATTCCGTCAGTGCAATCTGCGTCAAGATCCTCCTTCTCTATTTTATTTTTTATCTCCTTTTCATCAGAACCCAGGAGCACACCGCCAATCTTAATAGCATCACTCAGCCGTATTATAGTGAGAATATTGCCTTGATAAGACTCCTCAAGTTCTGAACTAATTAAGTAATAATTACCCTCATTGCTTGCTATAAATTCGTCAATGGTTGTTATTTGCCAGTCAGGCTTTGAAATGCCAAAGTTTCTGCCTAAAAGGCTGGTACAGTCTGAATTCAGTTTACTTATCGTAGCATCTAATAATTCCTTGAGCCTTGGTGGGCAAATATCGTTATCTTGTGTTTTTACCATTCTTATTTGGGTTTGTTGTTTTGTAATTTAGTTGGTAGAAACTGTCCCGCATAAAAAAAGGACAATAAAACCATTATAACCTAGCGCTTTTCTTACAAGTCCTTAAAATCTTTAATTGACCCTGATTGTTTTGGTCTAGCACTAGATATCCAATCATGTAAACTGGCACCACTTAACATAAATGTCAGTAATTGCGAATCTGGAATCCAGACCAGTCTGTGTTCTCAGTCATTCTTTTTAATTACAATACCGATGTTAAAAATTTCTTCTCCAGAGGTAAATGGTGTCATCAACCACGAATTTTGACTGTTGCATGTTACACCGGGAGAGATCTTGACACTTTGTTCATCTTTACTATTGCTGGATGATGATATTGAAAGATCAGCGCCTGCTATAACTATCGGAACAGAGAGATGCATTTCACCAAATTTTTCATAAATTTTGTTCTTTAAGGTGCCGGCAATCATGTTCGCTACCTCTCCCATAGCATCCTTTGTATCCTGATCCATTTCTAAAACTTCAATACCCAGCATGCTTGACGTAATCTTAAGCGCGATATTCCTGGAACAAAAGATGGAAACTATACCGGAATGTTCTCCGGTAAAGCTGACGAGAGATATTACATCTGTCGATATCATATCTTCTTTTTGATAGAACGAGCCGTCAGAGTAAATCTCCATTGGTATCATTGTTGAAAATATTTCATTAGTACAACTGACAATGTCTTCTTGAATATCATCGTAAGCGGTTGTCATCATTATTAATCTCCTCTTATAGATGAATTATCCTACTAAAAGATAACTTCCGAGTGTGTCACGTAGTTGGTCTGCAGTAAACGGCTTTGTAAGATAACCGTCAGCGCCACTCTCCTTTGCTTCACTTACTTTAGAATCAGATCCCTCAGTAGTGACCATTACAACCGGTATCCTTTTTGGCATATTTAAGGATCTTAAGGTTCTGACGAACTCGATCCCTGACATGTTTGGCATATTCCAATCGAGCAATATTAAATCTAAATCTCCACTATCAGATATTCTCTCCAATGCTTGTTTACCGTCTCCCGCTTCTACGAATTCATCAACAATTAGACCGGTTTCCTTTATGTTTCTTTGAATAATCTTTCTCATTACGGCAGAATCATCAACCAACAATACTTTTGACATACAGATCACCCTTCCTTTCTTTTGAAATCTATAAATTAAGTTTTTCTTGCTTCCCCTTTCAATGGATCATCTATTTCATGATCATTAAGTCTCAAATTAAGACCATTTTCAACAAACATCATTAAGGGAATATTAGAGTATCGGAACAAGTGGCATAAAATTTAGAAACAATTCCTACTAACTTAATCTTAATTTTACTGAAGTAAGATTTGAGAAGTTTACTACGCAAAATAGTTGCCAAATTTACAAATCACAATTAATTACTTTCATGCAATACTGGATAATACTTTCAAAACAAGCACATAGAAAAATACTTCCATATTAAAATTTTTATGCTTTGTTAAATAATGGATCTTTAAATCTACAGCTCGATGGAAAATATTTCCCGGTACGGTTGATATATTAGGCATAACGTACACTATATAGACATTCTTTGGTCTCTTTGAGTTGCCTGCTATCACCTAAGCCTATGTTCACAGTGGAATATAGTATAATTAGAATGTTTCACAACATTTGAGCGCAACATAATGGCACATGTATTGCGTCGAGAAGTAATTTGTTTTTCTGCTAAAGTACATTACTAATTTTACGATAATATAATGGAGGAGATTTTTTTAAGGAGATTGATAATGAGACAGTCAGAATGCGAGTTTTATTACGATGATATTTATCCCTCAAGTTTAAAGAGGAGACCATCAACTCTTAAAAGTGTTTTGCTATATGTTTCATGGTTTGTAAAGTACTTTTGGCAAAAACTATTAAAGCTGTCATTGTAATACAAAACGACTATGAAGTGCGCGTGATTAGCAAGTGTACTATTCCATTATTTAAGAAATTATTGAATATGGAACTGAGCGGTCACCGTTTTTACAAAAAGATGGCCTGGCATAGCGATTTGGTCGGGTAATGACGATCTCCCGGCTTGAAAGAAAAGATTAGTGACTGTATACTTATATTTGGTACATTGTAGCAGAGATATTTTCTTTAGAATAATTATCGGTTTTATACATAGAATGGGGGTTTGAAAATGTCCGTAGATAAAACATCAGGTATTACTCACGCCCTTCAGGGGAAGATTGCGGGACATCAAAATATCGCAAAATCTGAGGATATTTATAAAGCAGTATCTTCCTCTTCTAAGGACGTACATCAGCTGAAAGTCGGTGACAAAGTGGAAATTTCCAATGAAGCCAGAGAGCTACAGAAAAAGTTGTCAGACCTGAAGGCAGAGGTAAAGAATATGCCAGATACCAGAGAGGAAAAGCTAAAGAGTGTTAAGGCACGCATAGAAAGTGGTTTTTACGATCGAGATGCCGTTATAAAAGAAGTTGCCAGGTCAATAAAAGACTCCGGCCAGCTATAATGGCAAAGGTGAACTTGCTGGGTCATTCTTCTGTCAAGCAAGACCTTCTACGAAATTATATTGTCTTCATCCTGTCTGATAAAAAAAATCGGGTAATTAACCCGATCTACACATAAATATACAATATTTAATATTTTTGTATACTTTAACTATAGACACAGTAAGTCATGAGTACGATAAAGTGCGGATCCACATTAACGGTTAATTCTCAAAATAAGAAGAAATATCTGGGGATTTATTTTGCGTGTTGTAATGTGTATGGACGAATATATAACCACTCTTCGACCCATTATGAAGGGAAATGCCCCAGATGCCTTCGCCGTTTAACGATAAAGATTGGTGAGGGTGGAGTGAATAGTAGGATTTTTGTTGCATCTTGAATGGTTAACAGGAACATGTGTTACAGTTTTGTTCTCTTCTCTTCTCTATAGCTTTAACGTCCTCATATCTTCGTTTCCAGTGATAATAAGAGTTCCGAAAACACCGGAGATAGAGCCGGATTTTATAAACAATGTGCCATGTTACTCCAGGTTCAACTGTAGAATCCTTTCAAAATCAGAGAGAAAATTTTCTCCTTACAGCCAAATTCCACCTTAATAGTCAGCTATTTCTCAATGTCTTTTCATGTACAATAATATAAAAGTTTTCTTCTAATATCGTCCGGAATATCAACGCTGTGGTTAAAATAACTACAAATATTGCGATAATCTTTTTGCTCGCTACATATTTATACAAAATTTATGAGATAAAAATTGAATGTTATTCATCCTGATAACCCTATAGGTTCAGGTCTTGTTTAAAACAGGAAACCTCCAAGCTGTTCTGTCACTAAAATCATCAATACCAGAAATTGGCAACAGTTTTGCGATACGATCCATATGGAATATTATTAAATTTCTCTCAGAACGAGTTATAAAGGAAAATTATATTATGTCAGCAGTGTCCGGTTAGGTTTTTGCGAGTACGGTTTTTTATGCCGATCTGTTGGAAGATACGTAGGGCGAGGCTTTAGCCTTGCGCTTAATGTACGAAAGCAAACCTAAAGGATTGCCCTACGTGCTACATACAAAAACCTAACCGGACACTGCTGATATTATGCGGAAAAAACAAAATGGAAGATTTTGCCACTTACTATGAAACAAAAGCACATGAAATTTATTGGGTAAGGTTTGCTGATAGAAGAACGTATTTTTCCAATAATCCATATATTTTGGATGACGGAGAAGAGGTGATACTTTGTTTGGCAGGAGCCGTTTCCCGATGGCGAGCGATTAACAATTACCACGTATATCCAATATTCAGCAGACCATGAATATCCAAAAGTTTAAAACACTAAAATATCAAATCTTCTTTATTTCGACGATTTTATTCTGTGTACTGGTTGCACTGTCAGGAATGTCAATAAAAAGATCATTTGAAACGAAAAGGCTATCGGAAGAGTATGCGACAAAGAATAAAATTGCCGGTCACTTGAATGCTGCGGCAGGGTGGCAGGCCATTGAACGTGGTTATGGAGCCACGATAATAGGGAACAGTGAAGTAGACTCACCTCCCCTATTCTCAAAATTCCTTGAAATGGCAGGGAATGGTGACTCTGAAGTCGAACAGGCTGAAGAGCACATAAGAAAACTATCAAGTACCTGGAAAAACGACGCATTTGAAAAGAGGCTGAATATATGGCGTAAAAGTTATGAGACTCTCACGCTTACCCGCCTCAGGATTCAAAATAAAGAGATTTCTAAAGATGAATGGATTGATATTATTACTCTTAACATCACTAATGAATTTAACTTGCGTAATATCACCTTTGCTCCGCAAGAAAATGAAGAAAAATTACTCTATTTGAATAATGTCATACGTCCCAATGTTGCAAGGTTATGCGAATATGCGGGAAGGGAGAGGGCTCTTATCGGCAATACTATCGCATCCGAAACACCTTTCTGTAACGAGACAATTAACAGGATCGAGCGCTACCGTTCCATAGTAGACCAATCCCTTGAACAGGTTATGATTTTAAAAAAGTTGCCATCTACTTCAAGTCAGACGAAACAGGCGATAGAGATATTTGAGAAGGAGTTCCTGGAATCATTTCAACTATTAAGGAAGGAGGTTTTCTCGTCAAGCGAAAGACAATGTGAAGATAAAAAGAGAGCCAAAAACCAGATTGTGGAGAGACGTCTGAACTTTCGTAATTATTCATACGAAATATCTTCAGATTTGTTGAATATAAGCAGACACAAAAACGTAATAGCATTAGCAAGATCTTTGAAAGGAGAAGAAAACCCTCATATCTCTGAACGGCTGATAGCAGTGGAAAATCTATTTAGCACTTTTTCTAAAATAAAAAGAAACTTTGCACAAATTCGGTATCTGGATAACTTCGGGTACGAGCGTGTACGTGTTGATTTTGATGGCAATGACACCAAAATAATTCCCGATACGCAGTTACAGGACAAAAGCGACAGATATTATTTCAAAGAATCCGTAAACCTATTACCTGGAGTAACATATACATCTCCCCTCGATCTTAACATAGATCATGGAGCTATTGAATACCCATACAAACCTGTTATTCGCTTTGCTACACCCGTTTTCGTGGATGGAGAGAAAATCGGAGTTATCGTCTTTAATCTGCTGGCAAATACTACCTTTTTATTACACAAGGCTCCGGAGAAAGAAGGAGAAGGAGAGTATATTTTAGCAAATCAAGATGGGTTTTATCTCCATCACCCGGATGAAGCGAAAGAGTGGGGAATGATGGCGTTACTTGACAAATCTCACCATAATATAAGACAAGACTATCCTGATGTTGCAGAACAAATCCTTTCAGGCAGAGTTGGGGATGTGCGTTTAACATCCGGAGAATTGTTGGTTTATGAACCGTTCTTTCTCAATTCTGAGTTTGACACAGATAAATTCTGGGTAATTGTTAAACGAGTTCAAGGAGTAAAATATCCGGTTGGAGCTTCAGCCTGGATTGATGCGGCAACGAAGGCAATCGATACCGGATTAGCTATATCAAATATTGCCGGTGAAGAGGCAAATACGGCCACGTTAAGAATGAAGTCTGCTGCAAAGAGAAGCATGTGGATCAGTTACATTATTCTTTGTTCTACAACTTCTGTTTTCTTCCTCTTCATTCGATGGTCAAGGAACCGGGTTTTAAATCCCATTCAAAACCTGACCAGGATTACTCAAAAAATAGCAGGAGGTAGCTATCTACAAAGAGCAGAGGTTAAGACAATAGACGAGATTGGTACACTGGCCAACAACTTTAACATAATGACGAATAAACTTACTAACGAAATCGCCGAAAGAAAGAGGCTATCTTGCGCCGTTGAAAACAGCGCCACTTCGGTAATGATTACTGATAGAAGAGGCAGAATTGAATATGTCAATCCCAGGTTCACAGAACTGACCGGTTATACTCCCGAAGAAGTGCTTGGACAAAGCCCGAGTATATTAAAATCCGGCAAGACCCCAATCGAGGAATACGAGAAATTGTTGGAGACTATTAAACCCGGCGGTACATGGCGAGGAGAATTTTGCAATAAGAAAAAAAACAGCGTACTCTACTGGGAGTATTCGTCTATTTCATCAGTCTGCGACGATAAAGGCGACATTATCAATTTTATTTCTGTTAATGAGGATATTTCAAAACGCAAGCAAATGGAGAGTATGTTGAGAAGGAGTGAAAAGACTGCTCTGGTTAAGAGAAAAGAAGCATTCGATGCCCAAAAAAGAGCGGAAGCAGTTGCGCTTTCAGAGGAAATCCTTGGTAGGCTCCTGCACCTGACACATCAAACTCTCACTATGCAGGAATTTCTCAAGCAGGCATTGGATATAATACTGAGCTCCATAACATGGCTGGGCGTGCTCCCCAGCGGAGGTATCTTTCTCACTGACAAAACAGAACAAGTAGAGACCCTGAAACTCGTAACTGTGCACCATCTTCCGCCCGAACTACAGACATTATGCGCACAGGTCTCTTTCGGGAAATGTATGTGTGGCCGTGCTGCATCGACACGTGACGTTCAATACTCTGATTGCATAGACGACCGTCATGAAGTTCGATTTGAAGGCATGATGCCGCACGGGCACTATAACGTACCCATAACGCAGGAAGATAATGTACTCGGTGTTTTAGTGCTGTATCTCCGGGAAGGCCACAAGCAGGTGGAGGACGAGATAATATTTCTGCGTAAACTTTCAAATGTGTTGAGCATAGGTATTTCACAAAGGCATGCAGAAGATGCGCGGAAGAAGGCAGAAGCAGCATTACATAAGGAGACGTCGCTTATTCGTTTGTTGCAGCAAATAGCGGTTACGGCCAATGAAGCCTCTTCTGTAGATGAAGTCATGCGGGTCTGTTTAGGTAAAGTGTGCGAGTTTACAAAATTCACACTTGGGCATGTATACCTGTTGGATTTAAATGAAAACCTGGTACCTTCGGGACTGTGGTTTTCCAACCGCTATCAGAAGTATAAAGTATTTATGGAAATTACTAACTCTACCACATTTGTTAAAGGTGTCGGTCTACCGGGGATGGTATTTCAAGGTAGAAAACCCGTGTGGATTACCGATTTAACAAAACATTCTAATTTCCCCCGGGCAAAATTAACGAAGAATCTCAACATTCAAAGTGGGTTTGCTTTTCCTGTTTTGGAACAAAATAAAGTTGTGGCAGTGTTAGAGTTCTTTTCCGCCGAAAGGCTAGAGCCGGATGAGTCTTTACTGCAGATAATATCGCCGCTTGCTACTCAACTTGGAAGGGTAACAGAGAGAAAACGGGCAGAAAAACAGCTGTATCTGGCCAAGAATGCAGCCGAAGCCGCCAACAATGCCAAGAGTGAGTTCCTGGCCAATATGAGTCATGAGATACGCACACCGATGAACGGTATAATGGGAATGACGGAACTCTTGATTGACACAACGCTGACTCATGAACAGCGAGATTATATCTACACAGTTCGTGAAAGCTCAGATGCTCTGTTGACCATTATCAACGATATTCTTGACTTCACCAAGATAGAATCGGGAAAAATGGAATTGGAGAATATAGATTTTGATCTGCGCATTACCGTGGAAAGTACCATCGATATTCTAGCCATTAAAGCAAACGAGAAAGAACTGGAATTATCCTGTTTTATAGACCCGGAAGTTCCAGCTCTCTTGCGTGGTGATCCGGGAAGATTGCGGCAGGTACTGATTAACCTCATCGGCAACGCACTCAAGTTTACCAGTAAAGGTGAGGTGGCAATCAGCATTGTCCTGGAGGAAGAGACAAAATCACATGCAATTGTAAAATTTACCGTTCGAGACACCGGTATTGGTATTCCTGCCGATCGAATGGATCTTCTGTTCGAATCATTTTCCCAGATGGATGCCTCTACAACCAGAAAATATGGTGGTACCGGCCTGGGGCTGGCAATCTCTCAAAAGATCGTCGAGTTAATGGGTAGTCAAATAGATGTGGAAAGTAATGAGGGAAAGGGTTCAACCTTCCGGTTTACAATCTTGCTGGACAAACAGCCTGATGAACAGCGACAGGTACCACTTGAACCAGGCAATTTAGAAAATCTGAGAGTGCTTATCGTCGATGACAACGATACAAATCGACAAATCTTCAGGACATACCTGGAATCCTGTAATTGCCGGGTTGAAGAAGCTGACTCGGCGAAGGAAGCCATGAAGAAACTGTATGATGCTGTTAACGGAAAGAATGCTTTCCAAGTTGCTTTGCTTGATCGATCTATGCCTGAAATGGATGGAGAATTGCTTGGCAAGAAGATAAAGGCTGATCCTCAACTTAAAAACCTGAATCTCGTTATGCTGACTTCTGCCGGTCAGCAAGGAGATGCTGAGCACTTCAGGAACTTGGGGTTTGCGGCATACCTGACTAAACCGATAAAGCAGCTACCGTTATTAGAATGTCTCAGGATTGCCACAGGGAAGCATAAGGGAGTTGAAGAAGAGACCTCCAGACAGATAGTTACACAGTATTCTATCCCTGAATATCACAAACAACGTGCTCGCATACTTCTCGCGGAGGACAATCTAATTAATCAAAAAGTAGCTTTACGTATTTTAGAAAAGAAACTTGGATACCATGCTGATGTTGTTACTACTGGCAAAGAGGTAATAGACTTGCTGGAGAAATTTGATTACGACCTGCTATTGATGGACTGCCAGATGCCGGAAATGGACGGTTATGAGGCTACGCGTAATATACGTGATAAGAATTCACCTGTCAGAAATCACAGTATTCCGATTATAGCCATGACTGCCCACACCATGAAAGGTGACAGGGAGAAATGTCTTGAGGCTGGTATGGACGATTACATTTCCAAGCCGATTAATACAAAAAAACTTGGAGAAGCGATAGAGAGTTTTCTTCACGCGAGTAGCACGGAACAACAATCTTTGCGGACAGCAAAACCGGTTATACAGAAGTCATAAACACAAAAATGTTACAGGTGACAAATAGCAGTAAATAATCGATACTCCTTCTATCGCATACTGACCTGATAGAAGGAAGGGTAACAGGATAAAAAATGGAACATCTGAATATTAGTTTTTCACTTGATAAATTCTGTCTAATTTTAGGAGAGCGTTATGGCAAAAACATTATTGATAGTCGATGATTCACCGATTGCACGAAAAATAACGAAAAGAATCCTTCCCAAGGAAGACGAGTTTGAAATATTCGAAGCAACAAACGGATTGGAAGGATTGGATAAGTTTAAGGAGATAAGTCCTGACATCACGTTTATGGATCTTACCATGCCCGTAATGGATGGACTGGAAGCGCTTGAAGAAATAATAAAGATTGATAGAAACGCCATAGTTATCGTATCTACGGCAGATGTACAGCCAAAATCCATTGAAAAGGTAATGTCGCTGGGAGCATTTGACGTAATAAGGAAACCGCCGAAACAAGAAAATGTTAAAAAAGTTTTATTAAAGGCTTATGAAAAAATTAGTAGTGGAGGGCAATGATGAATATGCCTCATAACGAAGATTTTTCTGAAGAAGAGTTAGATATATTACAAGAAGTCATGAATATTGCTTTCGGACAGGCCACGTCTGACCTTGCTGAGCTTATTGATATTTATGTTGTTCTTAGTGTACCGGAAATCAAATTAATCCAGGCCGAGAAACTGCCAGATTATATCAAGGAGACAATCAAAGATTATAAAGCAACAAGCATAGTTTCCCAAAACTATTGGGGCAAATTTAAAGGAAATGCGCTTTTGATTTTTCCGTTAGGGGCAGGACGTGAACTCATTACGATGCTTGATCCCGAGTCGGGAGAACGAACACCAGGTAATCATTTTAACGTACTGGAAAAGGAAACACTTATTGAAGTAGGAAACATTCTTATCGGCGCCTGTATCGGCAAATTAACTGAATTGCTTAAAGACCATGTGACCTATTCGCCTCCTAGTGTGATTAATCATAATACTCCTGAAAGCAGTTTATTTGAAAATATTATAAAACCAAATCATACGGCAATAACAATGAAAACCGTCTTTGGTTTTGATGGTCGTGATATTAACGGATATTTATTCCTTGTCAACGACCCGGAATCAATAAAATGGTTAAAGATGGCGCTGCATACGTTTATGGAGGAATATGAATAGTGTTTGAACAGATATATAATATGGTAGATATAGGGATTATTATCCTGGACAAGGACATGAAAGTAACCCACTGGAACCGCTGGATGGAAACCCACAGTGATATTAGCAGTGGAGATATTACAGGCACATCAATTTTAGATTCTTTCCCGAACCTGAACAATAAACGTTTTCTTCGAAATGTAAAAGCGGTACTTGCCTTCGGAAATTTCTGCTTTTTTACCCAAAAGTTACATCAATATTTACTTCCTTTCAAACCTGTTTGTTCATTTGAATCAGAATTTGAATTTATGCAACAGAGCTGCACCATGGGGCCGCTCCGTAATGACAATAACGATATTACTCACCTTCATATCTCAATTCAAGATGTTACAGAAATAACCAATCTTGTTCAAAGCCTTGAAATATCAAAAAACAGAGCTGAGATTGCCAATTTAGCGAAGAGTGATTTTCTGGCTAATATGAGTCACGAGATACGCACACCGATGAACGGTATCGTGGGCATGACGGATCTGCTCCTGGATACTAAATTAACACGTGAACAGCTCGACTACGCGGAAACGGTACGTAGCAGCTCGGATGCTTTGCTAACCATTATCAATGACATCCTGGACTTCTCCAAGATTGAAGCGGGAAAACTGGAGATGGAGAATATCGATTTCGATCTGCACATTGCGGTAGAAAGTACCTTAGATCTGTTTTCTGCCCAGGCCGAGAAGACAAATATTGAGTTTTCCTGCTTTATTAGTCCGGAAGTCCCTTCCTTTTTGCATGGTGATCCCGGGAGATTGCGACAGGTATTGATTAACCTTACCGGCAATGCCTTTAAATTTACTAAAAATGGTGAGATCGGTATCAGTGTAACCATGGCAGAAGAAACAGAGTCGCATGTTACTGTAAAATTTGCTGTGCGAGATACCGGTATCGGTATACCTGCTGATCATATGGATCGTTTGTTCAAGTCATTTTCCCAGGCAGACGCATCTACCACCAGAAAATACGGTGGTACCGGCCTGGGGTTGTCAATTTCCAAACAGATTTCCGAGTTGATGGGCGGTCAAATTAGTGTGGAAAGCGAAGAAAGCAAGGGATCAACCTTCTGGTTTACGGCCGTTTTTGAAAAACAACCTTCTCGCGAGCATAAGTCTCCTTTTGAACTTGGTGATATAAAGGACATGCGGATACTGGTCGTTGGCGAAAACTGTACGTCCCGGCATATTCTTAAGACGTATCTCGAATCATGGCACTGCCGTGTTAAGGAGGTTGATTCTATAGATAAGGTGATAACAACTCTTCAGACCGCTGTTACTAAGGATGATCCGTTCAAGATTATTCTTTTAGACAGTTGCATGTTGAAATTGGATGTAGAGGATTTAGGAAGGAAAATCAAGGCAGAACCGCAGCTACAAAATGTGCAACTGGTAATACTGGTCTCAGTCGGCAAACGAGGTGATGCGGAGCATTTCAGGAAGCTGGGATTTGCGGCATATCTGATTACGCCGATAAAACAATCACCGTTGTTTGATTGTCTCAGTATGGTTGTGGGGAGTCCTGCAAATGCAGGAAAAGATACTTCCAAACAGATAATTACACGACATTCTATTTCCGAGGATCATAAACAACGTGTCCGCATACTTCTGGCAGAGGATAATGTTGTCAATCAGAAGGTTGTTTTACGTATTGTAGAAAAAAAACTTGGATACCATGCGGATATAGTTGCCAATGGCAAAGAAGCACTTGAACATCTGGAGAGTACGGATTACGACATTGTTTTGATGGATTGCCAGATGCCGGAAATAGACGGTTATGAAGCTACTCGAAGAATTCGTGATGAAAGCTCATCTATCAGGAACCACAGAATCCCTATTATAGCCATGACGGCGAATGCCATGAAAGGTGATCGTGAGAAATGCCTTGAGGCTGGTATGGACGATTATGTTTCCAAGCCGGTTAACACAAAGAAGCTTGCAGATGTGATAGAACGTTATCTTCACAACAACAACAGGTAGCAACAACCATAGAAAGGAGGTTTAGTGATAAAAAAGGCGTGGTTATTGGCAAGTACATCTTGTCTTCTGAAGGAGGATACGGTCCTTGCCCGACGGCAGGTGGGGAAGGAATTTAACAATCTAAATAACATACATGGTTTTGTATTGTGAAGGAGGTGGAAAGATTTATGGATAAACAGGAAATTTTGTTAGCGAGTGGCACCAATGAATTAGAGCTTCTGACATTTTTGCTTGGTAATCAGCTATTTGGCATGAACGTTCTTAAGGTTCAGTCAATCCAGCAGTATGATGCATCATCGTTAACTAAAATACCCATGACCCATCACGCCTTGTTAGGTATGATGTTGTATCGAGATAAAACCATTTCTTTAATTGATCTGTCTACGGCATTAGATTTAGAAAAAAAACATGAAACTAAAGAGAAACAGATAGTGATAGTAACTGAATTCAATAGTGTCGTTAATGGCTTTCTGGTAGATAATGTGAATCGAATTAACAGACTAAATTGGAAAAATTTTATTCCTTTGGACGATACATTAGGAAGTGCCGGAAAAAGTATTACAGGGTCGATCCGAATTGATGACGCGGATATCATGGTAGTTGATTTTGAGTATATTCTTTCGGTAATCTCGCCAAACCTTGCTATTGGTGATATAAATGAAGAAACAGCAAAATTATCGAGCCAAAAATCACGGGAAGAGGTTAACATTTTCTTTGCGGAAGATTCTAAGACAATCCGTAATAATGTTATCCGTATACTGAATAAAGCCGGTTATAAAAATGTAAGGAGTTTTGAAGACGGGCAACAAGCTTTTGATGCTTTGGTAAAACTGCGAGGCCAGACGGATACAAATGGGTCAGATAATACACCGCTGCCACATGTACTGATTAGTGACATTGAGATGCCTCAGATGGATGGATTGTCTCTATGTAAAAAAATAAAGGAAGATAGTATGCTTGAGCAAATAAACGTCATAATGTTTTCCAGTCTTGTTAGTAAACAGATGATTTTCAAATGCAAGAGTGTTGGCGCGGATGATTCCATTGCTAAACCTGAAATGGATAAACTGGTAACTATGCTCGATGAACTGTGCCTGAAAGGCAAAAAACCGTATACGGACAATAGGGTTCTGGAAATATCTAAATCCTGAGCAAAGTAATTGAAAATTGTTATGAAAAACACGTTATTAAGGCTGGTTTTATTTTTTGTTCTCATTATTGGACTTATGCTGGGGAAAAGCAGAAAATCAAGGCCGCCTATATAACGCTCGCAGATCATTATGCAGAAGTTGTGGCCTATGAAAATGGAGAAAAGAGAGGTGCAAAGATGAAAGATAAAATAGTCTTTGATAAGAGCGATGCGCTAAAAATGATCGAAGACGATGAGGAATTCTTAAAAGAGCTGGCTGAAATATTTATTAACGATGCTCCTGAACAAATGTCAGCAATAAAAGAGGCTGTTATTAGCCGTAATAATGAAACCCTGGAAAAAGCAGCTCATAAACTGAAAGGGGCTGTGGCCAATTTCGGAAGAAATACAACAACTGACACTGCCTCTAAATTGGAGAAAATGGCTAAGGAGAACAAACTGGATGGGGTTGAAGAGGTTTACAGTTACCTGGTTAAGGATATAGAAAATTTAATAAACGCATTAAGTGCATTATAAGATAACGATTATTACTATTATTGTAAATAATTGAGTTGGGTTTGCCACCGCTTCTCCGGACAAACCAGACGCCGAGAACCTTAATCCACTCTCATCATGTAACATAAAGTTTAATTATGAAAATATTAATAGCAGAAGATGACCGCACCTCACTCCACAGACTGGGAACGGTACTGACCAAATGGGGTTATGAGGTAATTTCATGCTCAGATGGGAAACAGGCATGGGAGGGGTTACAGAGCACACATGCACCTAAATTGACCATTCTGGACTGGATGATGCCGGAAATGAATGGAATTGAGATATGCCACCGATTGCGTAAAACTGACACACATAATCCCGTCTACGTAATCTTGTTAACATCGCGACATGAAAAAAAGAATATCGTTGAAGGTCTTGATGCAGGTGCTAATGACTATATTGCAAAACCCTTTGAATCAAATGAACTGCGTGCTCGGATTCGTGTAGGCACCAGGGTACTTCGATTGCAGGCGGAACTGTCTAACCGTATCAAAGATCTTCAGGACTCATTAACACATATAAAAACTCTGCAGGGTATTATGCCGATTTGTTCGTATTGTAAACGAATCAGGGATGACAGTAATTACTGGCAGGAGGTTGAAGCATATGTAAAAAAACATTCAGATGCCGATTTTACCCATTCAGTATGTCCGGAATGTTATGAAAAACGTGTTATACCGGAAATGGATAATTTCTTTAAGAAGAGAGACTAAATAGCTGACTTCTCAATAAAAAAGGATCTTAGATATGAAAGTGTTAATTGCTGATGATGACAATATCTCACGACGCAGGCTTGAAAAATTTCTAGAATGTATGGATTATAATGTTCTCTCATGTAAAGACGGCCTTGAAGCCTGGGAGATTATTCAATCTGAAAATACGCCAAACCTCCTGATCCTTGATTGGATGATGCCTGGCATGGACGGTCTTGAGATATGCCGTCAGGTCAGAAAACTGGATAAAGAACCATATATCTTTATCTTATTACTTACCTCAAAAAACGAAACGAATGATATCGTCAAGGGCATGGAAGCCGGAGCTGACGACTATATCACCAAACCATTCAACAAAAATGAACTGAGTGTACGCTTGAGGGCCGGAAAGCGTATAGTAACGTTGAATAAAGAGCTTCTGTACATGCGGGATATGCTACAAAAAGAGGCTATTCGCGACGAACTAACCGGTCTGTATAACCGTCGTTATATGACAGAAATACTTGAAAAGGAATTTGCCGGTGCTTTAAGATACAAAACTGATTTATCATGCCTTTTAGTTGATTTAGATTTTTTCAAAGATGTAAACGACACATTTGGACATCTCTTTGGTGATTTAGTATTGCGTGAGTTTTCTGCCTGTATAAAACGTGTAGCAAGAAAGACGGATATCCCCATTCGTTATGGCGGTGAAGAATTTATGATGCTACTTACAAATACTAATATTGAAGGGGCAATGGCTGTGGCAGAAACCATTCGTTCTGCCTGTGAGGCGCTAAAATTCGACGATGGAGACAACTCAACAACTGCAACAGTGAGTATTGGTGTCGCGTCTGTTAAATATCATAAATTACTTGAAAGTAAAGAACTCATAACCCTTGCGGATAAAGCCCTTTACCGAGCCAAGTCAGAAGGAAGAAACAGAGTTAAAGTTTACACCAGAGAACCTTCCGGGCAGTATGTTGATGTTAAAACCAGTGAAGACAAGGATCTCAAATGCATGAAAGAGGATCTTTCATCGGTTTTGGAAAAAACAAAGCAATCGTCTATAGACGCTTTGACGCTTTTAGCCAACAAAACAGGAGGTAACGGACACAAGCAACACAACCGCAATACAAGGCAATACATCTGTCTCATTGGGAAAAAACTTGCTCTGCCCCCTTCTGTTATTGATACCTTTAAACGTTCGTCAATTCTGCATGACACCTTTAAAATTTTGCTGAAAAAAACGTTAAAAGCAGAAAACAGAGAGTTGAACAGAGAGGAAAAGGCTGCAATTGAAGACCATCCCTATCATCTGTCAGAACTGATCGAATTGTTCAACTTTTTTGACAATGAAAAGTCGATACTTCAGTACCATCATGAAAACTTTGATGGGACCGGTTGGCCTGATGGCCTTAAAGAAAATGAAATCCCTTTTGGTGCTCGGATATTTACCATAGCAGATACAATTGCGGATATGTTAACTGAACAGCCATACAGGAATAAATTTCGCCCGGATGAGATCGTTCAAGAGCTTGCAAATAGAGCCGGAAAGCAGTTTGATCCAAATCTTGTTTCTCTATTTATTGAAATCATAGAGAAACAAAATCTACTTCCTGTCTAACATTTGGAGGAACTAACCATCATAGATACTAGTACAGTTTTCACATTCATGACCAAAATTGAATCTTTGCCAGCTTTACCAACTGTCGCATTTCGTATCATGCGCATTACTGCAGATCCGAAAAGCACGGCAAATGATCTTATGAAAGTTATCAACCGGGACGTATCACTTACTGCTAAGATACTTAAGATTGCCAATTCCCCATTTTATGGTTTGGCCAGGGAAATATCCTCCCTGCAACACGCAGTAACCGTGTTGGGTTTCAAAGAAATTAGAAATCTGGTTATATCTACAGTAGCATTTGATAGTTTTAAAAGTCTTAAGCAGAGTGAGAAATTTAATATTAATAAATTCTGGAAACACTCTTTTTCTTGCGGCATAGCGGCAAAAATTATTGCGACCGACTTAAAATGTTCTGGTAATGAACTATTTGTAGCAGGTCTTATTCACGACATTGGAAAACTGGCCATGTATATTGCCTTTCCTTTTCAATTTGAGAAATATATAGAATTGATCAATCCTCTAAAATTTAAATATACGGCATTTGAGGTAGAAAAAGATATTTTCGGGATGACCCATGATGAAGCGGGAATGAAGCTTCTGGAAAAGTGGTTATTTCCGAAAAATTTAATCTCTGCTGTTGGTTTTCATCATCACCCCGAAAAAGCAGATCACGAGTCTCTTTCTCCGGTAATTGTACACATTGCTGATATTCTTACTCATATTTACGAAATGTCGGTTGATGAGAAAGATGACGAATGCGATATCGTAGATGTAGAGATCTTTTACAACGATGTTATAAATCTGTTCCGATCATATGAAATAGACTGGAATGTTTCTGATCTGAGAAGGCTCCAAATTACTCTAGCGGAGAGTATGGAAAAAGAGAGTGGAGCTATGGACATATTTATATAGTAATAATTTGCACTATTTCAAGACTATTATTCAAGCTTTCTCTTTATTAAATAAATACTTGAATTAAGGGATAATTAGCTTTTTTAGGTACACAATATGCGTACATAAAAAAACGATTATAATTTATAAGGTGTATACATGACTGTTTCAACCGGCATAACATTATTATCAGGAAGGATAATTTCTATTAAAACGACATTGATTATTTTCATTTTACTATTTTTTGTCACTCATAAGTGTGAAGCTAAAAAGAGTTACAAGATCGTTATCATGCCGTTCAGGGACTATGCTCAAATAAACATGGAAGAGATGGTCCCCGATATCTTAAGGAGTACACTTAAGCAAACAGGGTATTTTGATCCTGTGGACAGAGAAATTATTTATGAAAAGATTTCTACTGTGATACCGAGTGACATGATAAAAATTGATAATGTGAAAAAAGGCATTGATGGATCCTGGACTGCCGATCAGGTGGATTTAATGTCGCGTTTAGATACGAAAAAGATTCAACGATTAGGCAAAAATATGAAGGCAGATTATGCTTTGAAAGGCAATATATCTTTAATCGGAAGTAGTTTAAGGATAGATACAGAAATAATTGGGGTTAAGGCAAGGAAAACGTTGGGTTTTGTTACTGTAGAGGGCAGTCTTGAAGAGCTATCTTCCAACATCTTAAACAAGCTGTCTGTTAAGATTACAAATTTTTGTAGAAATCTAAATGCATATGATGACGCACTAAGCATTATAGGATTATATAACCAGGGCCAATACACCTTTGACGTATCTGAAAAAAAACTCAAGGAAATACTTTTGATTACTAATGATGCGGTTGGCATACGTGCCTCATTGATGGTGCTATATCTCTCTAAAATTCGCAAAGAAGAGGATTCTTTGCTGGAAGACAAGGTTATAGTCGAAGGAGTCATGATTCTAAGGCATTTAGATCAAAATTTTGAAGAGAAGGTTCTTGAAGTGTTCTCAACTTCCGGTTTTGATCCATTTGATGAAGTAGCAAAGATTTTTCACAAAAGAGGAGATAACCATAAAGCAGCAGAAATATATAAGAAGACAATTAGTGTGTACCCTATGAATATTGCCGGTCACTATAAAGATTTGGGGTTGATATACTTGGAAGAAGGTGCAGAAGATGAAGCTATAGATGCTTTTGAGAAATCACTTGATACAAATCAAGGTGACTATGAGATAAATTTAATTTTAGCCTCCATATACGAAAAAAGAAATTTGCCCAATAAGGCCAGTGAATATTTTGAAAAATGCCTTAGACATGCCCGAAATATTGGCGAGATTAATCTGGCCAAAAAAAAGATTGAGGAATTGAGGAATTGAGGAATTGGGGTTTTTTAACAATATAAAAAAATCAATTTAAGGTATCATACTTTTCTATGGCATCGTAAACAACACGATGATACTGTACATTTATTCAACACTATGTATAACTTGCAAACATCAATCGCAAGTAATTGAAAATTGTATAATTAGAAAAAAATGGTTTTATTCAGAGGATTTAAATGAACGACACAAAATCAGTGAAAAGCGAGAAAAACCGGGATGGCATTAGTCCGGTAATTTTGGTGGTAGATGATGAAGAGACTATTAGATTTTGTTTAAAAGAAGCGCTGGAAGCGGAAAGATATAAAGTCTATACAGAAGAGAGTGGAGAGAATGCATTACGACTTTTGAAGAAGTTGGTCCCTGACCTGGTCATATTGGATTTAAAGTTGCCGGGAATTAATGGCCTGGATTTATTAAATGAAATAAAGCTGCATGATCCAAACATACTCGTAATTCTTTTAACTGGGCATTCTTCCACAGATTCGGTAGTACGCGCAATGAAGGCAGGGGCTTTTGATTATCTTGAAAAACCATTTAAGATGGAACATATCAAGATAGTAGTTGACAAGGCACTAAATACTCAATCGCTGATGAGAGAGGTATCGAGGCTAAGGGCAAAAACAAATATTGCAGATGATGCTAATATCATTGCTGCAAGTAAAGAAATGAAAGATATCTTCGAACATGTAAAGATAATCGCACAGAGCCCATCAAGCACAGTATTAATACAGGGAGAGAGTGGAACCGGCAAAGAGTTGATAGCTAACTATGTCCATATGATGAGTGCAAGAAATAGGTACAGGTTTATGGAAGTTAATTGTGCCGCTTTGACAGAGAGTTTACTTGAATCAGAGTTGTTTGGTTATGAAAAAGGTTCTTTTACCGGCGCCTCTTCCACAGGGAAGGCCGGCCTGTTTGAGGCCGCACAGAGAGGCACCATGTTCCTTGATGAGATTGGAGAGATGAGTATATCCCTACAGGCCAAACTGCTGAGAGTGTTACAGGAAAAGAAATTTAAGAGAGTAGGTGGGATAGATGATATATTTGTGGACGTAAGGATTATTGCGTCAACAAATCGTGATCTTGAGGAGGAAGTAAAGAAAGGAAATTTCAGAAAGGATCTTTATTATCGTTTAAAGGTATTACCAGTATATTTATGTGCTTTGAGGGAGAGAAGAGATGACATCATTCCACTTGCAAAACACAACATTCATCTTTTTAATAAAGAGTTTAACAAGAACGTTAATGAAATCCCGCCAGAGATAGAAGCTCTTTTGAAAAACTATAATTGGCCTGGAAATGTAAGAGAGCTGAAAAATGTTATTGAGAGGGCAATACTTCTTTCAAACAATTCTACACTATCTGCAGAGCACCTGTTATTGGGTACTAAAGCACGCACTAATGACGAAGGGCAGGATAGTGAAAAAGATGAAGATGAGGAAAAATGTCTTTCTACAGTTGAGAAACTGCATATAGAGAAAATCCTCAAGGAAACATCCTGGCGCATGACCAAGACATCAAAGATTCTGGGTATAAACCGTACCACTTTATACAATAAGATAAAGCAGTATGGGCTTAAGCAGTAAGCGTGCCATGCACGGTAGTCAAGTTACCGGATGCCACAGGTAAAAATCAGAGCAGAGGAGTTAAGGATTTCCGGGTCTACCGACACCAGAAATTCTTAATTAGCGTATAACGAGCGGGTCTACCAGGATAAACAAGTAATTTAGATTAGCAATGTACACAATGTCGCAAAGGAGATCTAATAAAGTGATCTATATAGACAAAGATAATGATTCATGTCAAAAAAAGCTGGGGCAGATCTTAGTTGAAGACGGCAAGGTTAAAGATGCTGATATTCAAAAGGCATTAAGTGTGCAAAAGAATTCTGAGCATCAACTTCTTGGCGCGATTCTGATGGCTGCAGATTTAATAACCAGAGAGGAGTTGTTCGCCGCATTGAACAAACAAATTGAGCTTTCAAAACATGAAAAAAAGTCCGGAACTGATATGAGTGACGATGAAAGAATAAGAATGATTATAAGCAAGAATAAGGGGACTGAACAGTTTAATGACCTGCACGAGCTTATAGGTATTGTTACCCATAAAGTGAGGAATCCACTGGCGGGTATTTCTGCTGCTGTAGAAGTACTCAAAGGGAGAGTCGGGAATGATGATTCTAATGAGGTGTTTTTTAAGATGATTTCTAAAGAAATTGATCGTCTGGGAAGCATAGTGAAGGATCTTTTTAAGGAATTTCAGGCAAATAAAAGATGATAAAGAGATTAAAACAGAAAATTAATTCATTAATTGGAAACACCAGCGGGTTTAAGGGTATAATATTTATAAACCTCAGTATTCTGGTGTTGGTATTGTTACTGATGTTTATGCAGCAAAGCTGGATCAGTAAAGAACGGGACTCTCTTATATCAATGATAGACAAGCAAACTGTAGGCAAAAAGGTTAAAGAAGCCGTCACCCCGAAAGAGCCGGAAAAGTTGACAGATGAAACCGTTAATAAGAATAAGCAGAGTAATATTTTCTATAAATCGTCACAAGGAAGAAAGGTAACTAAATTAAATATTAAGAATACAATAAAAGAAGCTGATATGTATTTTGATTATAGTCAGTACGATAAGGCATTAGTTGTATATGAAAGGATAATAGATTCAAGGATTGCTTTTGACGATATTGATAGAATTTTCAACCGCTTAGCTGAAAGTTATTATAAATCAGGAGATTATGATAAGGCTTCGGGAGCATATAGAAGAGTGGTAAACCATTTCATAAACAGTTCCTATCGGCTAAGCGCTCAGCTAGGATTAGGTGAATGCTTGACCTTGACTGGTAATTACGATGAATCCCGTAGAATCTTATATGCAATAGTCGGCCAGGAAGCCAGCTATAGAGAAGAAAAAGATAAAAATATAGCGATAGAAGCGTATTATAAGATTGCCGATAGTTATATTAAACAGGCAAGACAGCACTTGAAGAAAGAAGATCCACGTCAAAGGGTTGTCGCAAAAATGAATTGAAGAGTGTACCTGCTTAGCTTGGCAATTCTCAAAAACAGATTGCTTGCCATTGCCATTTAGGCTCTGAACGTGCATCATTTTATCTTTATAATTCACTTGATAAGATAATCTTGCCAGGCAAAACAATCCGCAGGCGGTGTTGTCGTAACATTATCAGGTATACATCTTTAAGCTGTGGGGAAGAAATAAAGGTTTTGTTGCTGATAATCAAAGAGGTCTATTTATGATATTTAAACTTAAGACGATTATATATGTGTTAATGGTGTTTCCTTTTCTGATTGTTACGGAGGAACACATAAACGCAAATGAACAAGGAAGCGCAAACGCAGAGTTATTGAATATCTCCATAGATGAGTGTAAAGATATGGTAGCTGATGAGGAGAGGATATTAGATGGTTTAAAGAATCTGTTGGAATTAAAGCAGAAAGAAGCCTTGCTTGACGATGATACTGCCGTAGAACCAATTACCAGGAATGAGAACTTATCCATAAACAGAAAAAATGGTAATTATGGGATAGTCTTATATTCAATTAAAGCTGATTTAGTATCAATTCATGAGATCCTGCAAGCATTAGTCTCTGAGAGCGGAAAGAAGAAGGTTGTAATTGATGAAGATATCGATAAAGATCAATTATCTTCGATTATTTCTATTAATATGGACAATGCTCCTTTTGCGGACATAATCGATGTGATCCTGGGCGCAAAAGGGTTTGAAACAATTGTAAGTGACGGCTTAGTATTCGTTACATTACCTGCAAAATTGAATATGCCTTCCTATGGTTATTATCGGGAAAAGGCAATACAGACATATCAAAAGGCAATGATAAAATATCCGGATTATAAGGAAATAGCGAAAGCATATTATGAATTGGGAAACTTTTACCTTGCATTGAATCTTCCAACAATAGCATTACAGGAGTACAAGACTATCATAACAGATTATCCAGACCATTCACTGGCAAAAGAGTCTATGTTCAATGTAGGAAAGTGCTTTGAACTGCTGGATGATCTGGAAAATGCAAAGGAGAGTTATTTAAATTATGTAAAGAGCTATCCCCAGACATCTAATGTGGACGACACCTATCTTATTATAGGTGATTTATTGGAAAAACAAAAAAACCATGTTATGGCGATAGAAATTTATAATTATATAATTTCAGAATATCGTGATAGAGATACAGCCATGTTTGCATTTATGAGGCTGGGAAATACCTACATTAATGCAGGGAACTATTCCTCGGCATTACAAACATTCTTGAATATGAAGAAGGAATACTCGACTAAGGATCATCAATCCAAACCATCTGAAAACATCTCTTTAGAACACAAGTCAGAAAATATTCCATCAACATTCCAATCAGACCGGGTGGAGAATACTACACCAGGACATGACCGTTTAATCTTGCCTGATAAATTACATTATGAATTAGAATATCAAATAGGTTATTGCTACTACTTATTAGACCAATACAGTAAAGCAATTAAGACACTGAGCGATGTTGTCTTTTACGAAAAGAGCAGTGATATATTGGATAAATTTTATTATAAACTGGCAGATTGTTTCTTTGAATCTGGAGATTTCTTAACAGCATTTCAATTATACAAAAGTGCATTGGCAGAGTATCCCAACAGCAACTTCTCTGCACACGGTATTCTATATAGCGGAAAATCATTACGCCAGATGAAGATGTTGGATAACGCAGTAGAAATACTCAACTATGGTTTAAGTCAACATCATAATGGTTTATATGCAGAAAAAATCAAATTTGAAATTGGATTATGCTATCTTGATGATGAAAATAACAAAAGGGCTTTTGATATATTTCAAGAAATTACCAAAAGTAACAAGTATAACGATTTGATAATTGAATCTTACATTTATATGGGTATTTGTTTGAAGCAGGACAAACAGTTTGAGAAGGCAATAAAATACTTCAAAGAGACTTTTAACGAAGAAATGACAGAGAAACAGAGGAATTGGGTTTCCCGATTAGCTGGTGATTGCTTTATCGAGCTTGGCTTACTTGAGAATGCGGTTAAGGCTTACCAGCAAGATATATAGTAACAATGCCGCCTGCCAGTCACAAATCAAAGGAAGAGACAAAAAAGATTTTCTTGAGTCTGTCACGTATTTTGTGTAAACCTCAGATTATGTTTCACGCAATATATATTACACTATCCTTTTCTCTTGCCCACATACACACCTGAAGCCCCCCCCTAATCCAATCACATTGCACTAAAGAAGTCTGATAGACTGTGTTAATAATATACAAAAAGTACAATAAACAGACAGAAGCACTCATACAAGATTTACCATCTTGATTATTCCTGCAAAACAATTTTAATTTTCAATCTTTATTTATGTACTCTCTTTTTATCTCAACTACAAAACCGTATGTCAGCTTAGGAAAGCTCAGCACCAATCTTATATTTAGATTTCTAATACATGAATGTTTGATGGCCATGGCATTTCATTTGCTTTAATCATTACCAGTTGAGTGCATTACCAAAACAATGGTTAATTTTTTCAGTTCTTTGCGCTTGTACAGATAAGCGGCAACGTTATGGAATTTACAATGGGTATGTATAAACGAATCATGATCTTAATTATCGTTGGCATGTTAAGTCTCTGTGTCCTGAATGATGCAATAAGCAGTGAGAAGAATTCAGGCGACAGTGATTCTAGTGGAGATGAAATGGAAGAGATGCTCGAAACATTAGAAAAAGAGAGAAGGATCCTGAGAGAGTTAAAATCAAGACTCCGGGACACTGCCCAGTTACCAGGTGATACGGCGAAAAACATGACCGGTGAGGC
This sequence comes from Candidatus Scalindua sp., assembly GCA_021777035.1. Taxonomy (GTDB): domain Bacteria; phylum Planctomycetota; class Brocadiia; order Brocadiales; family Scalinduaceae; genus Scalindua. Next base: position 42,175 of record JAIQZR010000019.1, read on the forward strand.
CATAAAAACACAGAAAGAAAAAGCCGTCAAGAAGGCAAGTAAAAGTGTGGCCACAAACGTAAAAAAGGAAATAGAAAACAAGGAAAAAGCAGTAAAAGAAGAGGATAGATTTCCACCTTATATAGAAAAAAAAGTGGCAAAGGTGATAATTACTCCGGAACCTGAAGACGAAAAAATAGTAAAAATCAAAGAGGCTGTTAAGAATGGAGAAGAGATAGTACATCCTTTTGAACTTGCAGAAAGTTTATACAAATTGGGTGGATACAATTCAGCTTTGGATCTTTATAAATTGATCAATAAGAACTCTCTTGAGAAAGACAAGAAAGCGTGGATAACTTATCAAATTGCAAATTGCTACAGAAAACAGAGATTATTTGATGATGCAGTAAAAGTTTACAGAAAAATGCTTAATGAATTTGAAGGTACTTATTGGGCTAAGCAGGCGCAATGGTACATTCAGGACATACAGTGGCGTACCAAGGCAGAAGGTATACTGGAAAAGGTCATAAAAGGATGAAAAATTTACAATCTTACAAAGAAAAAATTAAGCAATTCAATAATATTAAAGAACTGTTGACCATATTTGACAGTTTTAATAATTACGCGCAAAAGCTTGAAAACTCCTATGAGCAGTTACTAAATAGAGTTAAAGAGATTGATCAGAAAATGGCTTATACAAATGAATGCCTTAATAAGAAGGTACATGAGCTTGATAATTTGACACGATTCCTAAACAGTGTGCTAGGGAGTATGCATAGTAGTGTGGTTGCTGTGGATACTGAGGGTAAGATAGTAACGTTTAATAATCTTGCAGGGAAGACCCTGGGTGTAGATTCGGAGACAGTATTAGGAAAAGATATTAGAACTGTTCTGGGTAGTATAGGAGGATTTGTTGATCTGCTATTGGAAGCGTTATCAAAAAGAAAAAATGTAAAGAATATGGAAAGAATAATTGAGATAGATGACAGAGAAATCAAACATATCGAAAGTAGTATTTCAGTTTTAAAGGATGAAAACGGAACAATTACCGGTGCAGTAGAGATCTTTCATGACTTATCGGAAATATGTGAATTGAAGGGGCGTTTAAATAGTGCAAACGATCTTATATCTGTCGGAACCATGGCTGCAAGTATTGCTCATGAGATAAGAAATCCGTTAAACGGTATAGAAGGTTTTGCATGTCTGCTTGAACGCGACCTTGAAGGTGACAGTCTCAGGCTTGTTAAGCATATTATCAAGGGGACAAAGAACATAAACAAAATAGTAACCGATTTATTGTTTGTCGCTCGTCCGATCAAACTGAACATGAGAAGATACGAACTGTCAAAAATAATTGACAAGGCACTGCTTTTTGCTTATCAGGAATTGGGGCAGAAAGGTAGTCGGGACATTCAGGTAGTAAATGATTATGATAATTGCGATGATTTTGTTTTGTGTGATCCTGATAGATTACAGCAGGCATTTCTCAATATTATGCTCAATGCTATCCAGTCAATGCCAAGGGGTGGTCAGATTAAAATATTTACAAAAAAGAACAATAACCACAATATACCTAAGATACAAATCGGTTTTGTTGACACGGGAAATGGTATTAATGACAGCACTATTGAAAAGATTTTTGAACCATTCTTTACTACAAAGGATGATGGAACGGGATTAGGGCTGGCAATAGTCCGTAAAATTATTGAACTTCATGAGGGAAGTATAAATATTGTCAGTGAATTTAAGAAAGGTACAGAAATTATAGTGAATTTGCCAGCCGATCAATATACAACTTTGAGTGCATCCAGAGAAACGAGTTTTTTGAACAAGGTAATGGCCTGAATGGAGGGGTTGAAATGAGCATCGAAAGAATACTGGTAGTGGATGATGACGAACTGAGCAGAGGGTATTTGAGCGAGGCATTACAAAGAAACGGCTACTCAGTTGATAACGCGCAGGACGGGCAGGAAGCCGTCAGTATGACTGACGGACAGAACTATGATATGATATTCCTCGACATGAGGATGCCGGGAATGAGTGGACTCAGGGTATTAGAAAAGGTCAAGAAAACTTCGAAGGAGACTACGGTTGTAATTATGACGGCTTATGGCAGTATTGAGTCTGCTGTTGAAGCAATGCAGAAAGGCGCGTACGATTATATCATAAAACCATTTTCACTTGACGATATTGAGTCGCTTCTTAAAAGAGTCCAAGAACGCCAGAAGTTGATTGATGAAAATAAATACTGGAGATCACAACTGAATAATAATGGGGAAGGTGAACTTGTTATTGACAAGCACTCTGTGATGAATGAAGTTTACAAAAATGTAAAAAGAATTGCACAGAGTAAGGCCAGTGTCTTGATACAGGGGGAAAGTGGCACAGGAAAAGAACTTGTCGCTCACTCTATTTATCTAAACAGTCAGAGAAAATCAAAACCGTTTATCAAGGTTAACTGTGCCGCGCTTTCCGAAAACTTGTTAGAGAGCGAGTTGTTTGGGCATGAGAAAGGCGCATTTACCGGTGCGGACATAAAGAGAACGGGACGCTTTGAACTTGCTCATGGCGGTACCTTACTGCTGGATGAAATCAGTGAAGTCTCCCCGAAGATTCAGGCAAAACTGCTGAGGGTACTGGAACAGGAAGAATTTGAAAGGGTTGGAGGCTCTAAGACGCTTAAAATCGATGTAAGGATTATCGCTACTACAAATAGAGATATACTTCAGGAAATTGAGAAGAACAACTTCAGGCAGGATCTATATTTCAGGCTTAACGTAATTCCTGTAATCGTGCCTCCTTTAAGGGAGAGAAAAGAGGACATACCTGTTTTAGCCGAGTATTTCTTAAGTAAATATAAAGCCGGGATAGAAACCTCTTTGAAAAGCATAAGTAAAGAGGCAAAGAGTGTACTGTCTCAATATAGCTGGCCCGGAAATGTCAGGGAAATAAGAAATCTCATACACAGGTGTACCGTTATGATTGACGCCGACGTTTTACTGCCAGAGCATTTTGAAAATATGTTAAATGTAAAGAAACCGGTAAAGAATAATGGAGTGTCTGTTGGACAGACAATAGAGGATGTCGAAAGAGAGCTTATAATCAAGACACTGGAAAATACTGGAGGCAACAAAACCAGGGCCGCTGAAATACTGGACGTCACCGCTCGCACATTAAGAAACAAACTCAATAGATATAAAGACTTACAGTCTGATTATAATCTGGATGATGATATTGATAATGAAAGTAATATTGAAGTAGAAAGTTTTTCCCAGTTGTAGTCAATTTTTTCCTTTTTTGTAGAAATAATGAAATAATGTTCATTTTTTTATCTCAAACTTTTTTTTATGAGACTATTGAGTGAATAATACACGCAACTTAAGTAATTGTTTCGTAAACAGAGGGTTGAAGCCTGGCGTGGTATACGTTTTGCTAATTACTTTTGATAGAGAACAGATGTATAAATGCATATTGGAGGAGACGAAAAATGAAAATGGATAATAACGTTGTACTTCTCTCAAAATTACTGGATTTAACACAAACAAAGAATAAGGTACTTGCCAATAATATTGCTAATGCAAACACACCGGGATTCAAAAAATTTGATGTTACGTTTCATAATGAGTTACAAAAGGCGGTTGAAAGCAAGAATATCGGTAAGATTAAACAGTTACAGGAGAAAATAGCCATATCCAGTGAAAAGAGCTCAAGAAAGGATGGAAACAATGTTGATCTGGACAAAGAACTGGTAAGTTTTTATCGAACGTCTGACAGACATAATATCTATCTTGAAATTTTATCCAAGAAGTTCAAGGGTATGCTTGCTGCGATTAACGGAAGATAGAATCGTGATATTTTCCTGGTCGGTTTTGATACCACTGTATTTTTAATTTTAGTAACGGAAAGGAGAGAACATATGCCGATATTTGATAAGCCTTTTTCTGTGTTAGACATCAGCGCTTCCGGCCTTACGGCTGAAAGAATAAAAATGGGTGTTATAGCCAGCAACATTGCAAATGCACAGGTAAGTGAAACTCAAGATGGCGGTCCATACAAGAGAAAAGAGGTAGAGTTTGCCACCGTGTTGAGTAAATCAATGATAGGTGGCAAGTCAAATAATAAAATGATGCTGAATGGTGTAAAAGTAAATGGAGTGACCGAATCTAAACTACCTCCCAATATGGTTCATATGCCCGGGCATCCACAGGCGAATAAGGATGGATTTGTAAGTATGCCGAATGTGAGTGTTGCAAAAGAGATGGTAGACATGATTGCCGCATCAAGGTCTTACGAGGCCAATACTTCTGTTATTTCATCATTTAGAAAGATGAGCGACAGAGCACTTAATATAATCAGGAGATAAAAAACATGGATATAATACCAATTAATCCGATACAAGGCGGTAATAAGGTTGAACAGAAACTTGATAAGGCCGCGCAAAAGAGTGGCACAGGTTTCAAGGAAACATTTAGCAACTATGTTAATGAAGTAAATGATCTCCAGGTAAAAGCAGGAGAATCAATCGAAAATTTTGCTGTTGGAAAAGTTGAAAATGTCCATGAAGTAATGATTGCAATGTCCAAGGCAGAAGTAAGTTTTAAGTTTATGATGGAGACTCGTAATAAACTTGTTGATGCTTATAAAGAAATAATGAAGATGAGTGTCTAGCTCCTCATGAATTCCTACACTATCAATATAGGTAAAAATTTAATACTTATTATTATAGATTTACGATTGATAGACCGGTTATTTTGATAGACAAGCATCCTCTTCTGAAGCCGGAGCTGTATACAGAAAACCAACTAAAGTTTCTAATACCAAGTTCGGCATGTATAGATATTTTCTCACCTATACTACCTACGTTCAAATAACCCTGAATCTTCTTGTCTGCTTACCCACCCCCTCTCTCTTTGCAGTCTACCCCCCCCCACCTCCGATTCACCCTGACTACATTCCCTGTATTACATGTCAGCACCTGGCCTACAACCCTTATGCCGGTGAGCAGAGACGGGAACGTTTAAAATATCCTGCCCCTTTTCTCAGCCTCTTATATTTGTCCAATAAAACCACGATTAGTTCAAAAATCCTACGATTTTTACTACATAAATATTAGAAAGAAATTAGACGCCTGAATCTAAATGTATTGATGGAGAGGGAATCGTTTGTCTTATGGTGTTTTAGGATTTTATATATATGAGAAAACCATTATGGGTGGAATTATATAATTGTGGTATGTGATTTGCAAAATACAAAAACAGACTTAATATTCAAATTCAACAAACCGATATTATTCTAAAAAAAAGGAGTCAGGTAATTGAATCAGGTAACGGATCAATTTGGTGCTATATGGAAGGGAACAAGTTTCGGACAGCGGCTCGTATTTATTATTGTGATTCTGGGGTTCTTAGCCGGTTTATTAGGAGTTACCTTTTGGGCAAGGACACCGGAGCTTGGACTTTTGTATAGTGACTTGGGACAAAAAGAAGCGTCAGAGGTTATTGAGTATTTAAAGGATAATAATATAGCTTACAAAATAAAGGATGGTGGCTCTACAATATTAGTACCTTCGAATAGAATATATGAGTCAAGGATGGCACTCGCCAAGAATAGTTTACCAAGAGGAGAAGTCGGGTTTGAATTATTTGATAAGGTCAAGTTTGGCATGTCAGACCTGGCACAAAAGGTCAATTACAGAAGAGCTCTTCAAGGAGAATTAGCCAAGACAATCACACAATTGGATGGAGTTGAATGGGCAAAGGTACAAATCGTAGTTCCGGAAACTTCGATATTCCGCAAGGACGAGAAGCCCTCTACTGCTTCAGTTGTTATAAAAATGAGGAGCAGAAATACATTAAATACCGCAAAAATATCAGGTATTACTCACCTTGTGAGTACCAGTGTTGAGGGTCTGAATCCTGAAAATATTACTATTACTGATAGCAAAGGCAATTTATTGTCACGGGTAGGAGAGTCGAAAATGTCCGGAGCAATAACAAATCAATTTGATTTGAGCAGAAAGATAGAAGATTATTACGCATCAAAAGCGATGAGTATAATCGAAAAGATGACAGGCCCAGGCAAAGCAATTGTTAAAGTAAGTGCGGATTTGGATTTTAAGCATGTTGACGAGAGGCAAATAGAATATGACCAGGATAATAGAGTGCCGGTCAGCCAGGTTATTACCGCTCAATCAACAGAAATGCCACAGGGAGGTGGAGGCAAGGACGCTGCTAATATGTCTAAAGAGTCAGAAGAGACTGAGACTACGCAATATGCATTAAGTAAAGTGGAACGTGATGTTTCTCAACACGAAGCAAGTATTAAGAGAATAACCGTTGCCGTCCTTGTTGATGGTAATTATGAAGAAGAACTTGAAGACGGCAAGATGGACAGTAAATATATACCAAGAACTGAAGAAGAGTTGAACAAAATGGCAGCCATTATAAAACAAGCATTAGGGCTTAATGAATCACCACCAAGGAATGATAAGTTTGAAATCCAGAGTGTTAAGTTTCAACATAATCTTCCCGTTTTTGTAGATGAAGAGAGTCTTAAAAAGGACAATAAAAAGGAATTCATATTATCAATTGCCAGAAGCAGCTCTCTCGGAATCGCTGTGCTGGCATTCCTGTTGTTTGCCACAAAAGCATTAAAGCGGATATTAATACCAAAACAACAACAGGTTGGATATGCGACATATAATGCTCCTGTTGAGATTGAGGATCATGCGGATGAAGCAGAAGCGGCAAGGCAGGGTAGAATGAGTGAGAAACGTGTAGCAGCCAGAGATGGTGTAATTGACAACGCAAAAAACGATCCGAGGACTACTACTAATCTTGTTAGAAAATGGTTGAGGGAGAATGAATAATGAATACTGCACTTTCAAGTAAGGAGAAGATTGCAATTCTGCTTTTAAATCTGGGCCCGGAGATCGCGGCTGATATCCTTGGCGGCTTTGGAGAAAATGAAATTGCGGAGATTAGTGATATTATCAGCAAAATGAGAAATGTTAACGATGAAGTTTCTTATATGGTACTTAATGAGTTCAAGGACGAATTTCAATCATGGAGTAAAAGTGAAGAAATAATTGATGTAATTAAGGACTATAGGCCAAATATTGTACCGTTTAGATATTTCAAACATCTTACCGGTGAAGAGATCATGTCAATACTTTCCGGAGAACATACTCAATTGATTGCATTAGTAATGTCTTACCTTGAACCACATCAATCTGCAGAAGTAGTGGGCATAATGCCTGACGTCTTAAGGCTTGATGTGCTAAACAGGATGGCCACCTCTACACCACCACCTATTCAAATAATTAAGCAGATCGATCAGGTTTTAGAACAAAAAGTCGTTTCATTAGGAGACAGGTTAGATACACCAAACGAAAGAAAATACAGAGCGATAGCGGAGATACTAAATCGAAGCGATTCTGCCACAGAGAAAACTACCATGCAGCGTATAAAAGAAGAGCATCCTGAAATTGCGCAGGAGATCAAGCAACTCATGTTTGTCTTTGAGGACATTGTGACAGTGGAAGACAAGGCTTTAAGGCAAATGCTATCAGAGATAGATACCGCCACTATTGCCCTCAGCATGAAGACTGCCAGTAAGGAAGTAAGAAATAAAATCTTCGACAACATGTCCAAACGCATGGGAGACATGGTAAGCGAGGAAGAGCAGGTATTAGGTCCAAAACCGCTGTCTGAAGTCGAAACCGCACAGAAAAAAATAGTTGATACTTTGAGTAAGATGGAGTCTCAGGGTGAAACTGTAAGAATAAAAAACCAAGACCTTGGCCCAATGGTATGATTATGATGAGGAAGAACATTTTTAAATTACCGGTTATAGAGAAGATATTTGTTCTGGAATCTAAATTTCCAGTCTCTGAAGATGAGGAAAATAAGAAGGTATTAAAGGAGAATGCACAGGTATCTTACCAAAAAGGCAGGGATGATGCATTAAGGGACAACCAGGAGCGTGTGGAACTTCTATGTCAAAGCCTGAGAAAGGCAATCTCCGAGTTGACGCAGGAAAAGAATGATATTATGGGTAAGTGTGAGAAAATAATTATCAAGCTGGCTATTGCAATTGCAAGGAAGGCAGTGCACGAAGAGATCTCTCAAAACAGCTGTAAAATAATTGAAAGTGTTGTAAAAGATACACTTTCTAAAGTGAAGGACAAGAAAATATTGAAGATCATTTTAAATCCAGGTGACATCGGGAAGCTGGAACAGATGAGAGATGTGGGGATTTCTCTTAGTGGTAAGGATTATGAAGTTGTAAGTGATGTTGATATATCCAGAGGAGGCTGTAGAGTTGTCACAGATTGTGGTGGTGTAGATGCTACAATGGAAACATGCTGGGACGAAATAATTTCTGTTTTTGGAGAGCATGGAACGGAAACGAAAGAAATAGAATGACAGAAATAGAAAAAATTTTTGAAAAATATCACAAGAGGCTTTTAGACGCCAACACAACAAACTTGACAGGAACCGTTTCAAGGGCAACCAGCATGCTGATAGAATCACATGGCCCCGAGGTTCATATAGGAGAGTTATGCAAGCTGACAACTCAATCTAATGATGAACCTGTTTTGGCTGAGGTAGTTGGGTTTAAGAACAATAAAACACTATTAATGCCAATTGCGGATATGAATGGAATCAGCCCTAAGAGTGAAGTAGTTGCGACTGGGCAACAGCTTACAGTAAAACTGGGGATGTCATTAAAAGGCAGAATCCTTGATGGTTTGGGAAATCCTATGGATAATAAAGGTCCTATTGATTATGACGAAGTAAGACCATTGCATAATGAAGCACCGGGGCCACTGGATCGGCCACTGATAGCAGAGCCAATTAGCACCGGTGTAAGAGCTATAGATAGTCTCCTGACATGTGGTAAAGGACAGAGGATGGGAATATTTGCCGGTAGCGGTGTCGGGAAGAGCACGCTACTTGGAAAAATTGCAAAATCATCCATGGCTGATGTTAATGTCATTGCCTTAATAGGTGAGAGGGGAAGAGAGGTACGTGAGTTTATTGAGAATAATCTGGGAGAAGAGGGTATAAAAAAATCAATTGTGGTAGTAGTAACCTCTGATAAGCCGGTTGTCACAAGATTGAAGGGTGCATTTGTCGCTACAACAATTGCGGAGTATTTGAGAGATCAAGGATTAAACGTAATGTTATTAGTAGACTCAATTACCAGACTGGCAAATGCTCAAAGGGAACTGGGGCTGGCGATAGGCGAACCCCCCACTACAAAAGGATATACACCTTCAGTATTCTCAATGCTTCCAAAGATTCTGGAGAGAACAGGCATTACTTCAAAAGGAAGTATTACGGCACTGTATACTGTACTGGTTGATGGAGATGATTTTAATGAACCGGTTACTGATGCAGTGCGTGCAACGCTGGATGGCCATATTATACTATCAAGAAAGGTGGCAGCACAAAACCACTATCCGGCAATTGACATACTCAACAGCGTGAGCAGATGTATGATTGATATCGTATCACCTGAGCATATGCAGGCGGCACAAAGGATGAGGTCTGCTTATGCAATTTATAAAGAGGCTGAGGACATGATAAATGTAGGCGCTTACGTAGAAGGAAAAAACCGCCGCATTGATTATGCAATTAGCAGGTATGATTTAATTACCGGTTTTCTCAAACAGGGTGTTGATGAGACAAATAACTTTGAAGAAGATATAGATAAATTAAAAAACATGATGATAGGCCATGACGAGGAAGTTTTACCGTAGAAGATGATAATAACGACTTAGACGCCTACTATCTTAATTGTAAATTTAAGCAACTCAAGCAAGAGTAAGCAGGAATTCTCATAATATATTTATAAAATAAAATGCAGAATTTTCATTTTAAATTACAGCCGTTGCTCAATAAAGAGCGTATTTACGAGAACGAATGCGTCGGGAAATTGGCAACTATTCAAGAAAAATTCGTGGATGAGAATGATAAACTAGAAACCTTGAGGAAGCGCAAGGTAACTTGCCAGGGAGACCTGGAACTAAAAAAACAACATTACATTGCTCCTGATGAACTTAGAGCATATGAAGAATATTTCATGACACTTGGTAGTAACATTAATGCCGGCAATCTAAGGCTGAAAGAGCTGGCGGATGAATTGAGAACTGTACAAGAGGAACTGGGGAAAAGAGTTAAAAAGAGAAAGGCATTAGAAAAACTCAGGGACAGGTGGGAAGAAGAGTATAAAAGTTATCTGGTATCAATGTCAAATATCGAAATGGACGATATTGCTATGACAAAATTTATTAACGAACTGGTGGCCAAAAATGATTAAAATTAAGTTAAATATAAAAAAGCACATTACTTATATACTTTTATTCGTCATATCCTTCACCTTATCATCTGCAACCATGATTCTCGTGAAAAAAAGAACCAAAGAGAGTGCAGAGCGAGTTTACTCCACGAAACTGTTAGAGATAACCAGCGAAAAGAGTCACAAGGAAAGCGACAATAATGCTACTGATGGGTCAAAAAACGCGGTCAGGAGGCTAAAGGAGTTTTCACCTGAAGAGATCAGACGTTACCTGTCTGAACTGCGCCAGAGAACAGAATTGTATCAGAATAAATCGGCACTGCTTGATAAAAAGGAAAAAGAGATAGATGCTTTCAAAATAGATATAGAAAACCGCAAGCATGAAATCATCGCTATGAGAAAGAAACTGGATGAGGAGTTGATATTAATAAGTAAAGCACGGATTGATTTTGACAGCGATCTTATCGCTTTTAACGAAAGTGAACAGAAAAACCTGAAGCGTTTAGCTGACATTTATGGATCGATGGAGGCATCAAAGGCCGCAGATGTCCTGAATAAAATGAAAAATGAGACCAGTGCAAAGGTTTTGGCAAGTATGCCATCAAAAAAATCAGCAAAAATTCTTTCTGAAATAAACCCTGCCAGTGCGGCGACAATAAGTGAACAAATAAAAAGATTACAAATGCCGAATCGAATATCAGATGAATCGTTTAAGGAAAGAAACATCAAAAAACTTGCTACAATTTACCAGCAAATGGATATAGAAAGAGCTATCTCTATTATAGAGGCGCTGGATAACGAAACAGCTGTTAGTATCCTGTCAAAAATGAATGAGAAAAGATTAGCCAGGATATTGGAATTGGTAGAAACGGATGAAGCCTCAAAACTGATTGGAGAAATCAGAGAAATAATGAAGAAAGAAACTCAGAAGAATAATAATAAAAATTTAAAAGGAGCATAAAATGGACATAGCAACTCCTGCAGGTATATTAATTGGAGCACTTCTACTCATAGTATCTATCATTTTGGGTGGAGGTATGG
>JAIQZR010000181.1 GCA_021777035.1 Candidatus Scalindua sp.
GCGTTTAAACACTTACGCTCGCCGTCGGGAGACGGCTCCTACCAAAACATTGAGATTCCTATGCATCAATTCGCTTCAACCTGCCCGACTTCGTCGTTCGGGCGGGCGCAGAGACGCAGAGACCGCAAAGAAAATACAAAAACAAGTTATCTTCTAAATCCGATTCCATTATTCAATTGTTATTGGATTCCCCTCAAAACAAGACAAAGTTGTTTCGAAATGTTCAACCAATTCTCCATTCATCTTTTTAGAAAACAGATCATTCTCATCATAAGTACAAGAGTCAAAGTCTTTATTATTTATATCTCTATTCCGGAAGATCTCTTTCAGTGACTGAAGGCAAAAAGTGTTTATCTCTTCTGACAATGCTTTTACAGACTTATCACTGAACTTATAAGAGTATTCATACATAATTTCAGAAGTCGATCCGGGGCCACTGTTTTTCTTTGCATAATCGAGAGTCCCTTTAAATATCGTCTGCTTATGATGTAAGAGGTGTGCCGTAATACTTGGCAGATTCAGCATTTTCATCTCCTTAAGAAATTCAAAATTTTCTCTTACATCTGCAAGTGTTGAATCCGGTTCGAACATGATGAATCCGTAATTGGGCTCAATACCGTACTTCCTGAGTATATTAATAGCATTTTTATTTTCCTGAACCGTTGTACATTTCCTGAATTTCGTCAAAGATTTCTGACTCCCGCTTTCAACTCCAAGGAAAACATCCTTAAGCCCTGCCGCAACCAGCACACCTATAGTTTTCTCCTCCACGTCATTGACCCTGCATTCAATCCCAAACTCTATTTTAATACCGTTATCAATAAAAAGGCCTGCCAGTTCACAAGCACGTTCTTTCCCCTGTCTGCCAGGTCCAAAGAAATTAGCATCGGCAAAATAGAAATATCTTTCTCCATATTTTTCATAAATACTGGAAATTTCATCAAATACATTTTCAGGACTTCGCCCTCTCCAGTATGATTCATCCCCATAAAAATTATCCAGATAACAGAACGTACATTTTCCATAGCAGCCCCTGCTGGCAAGTATATATGTAGATATGCCTTTTTTCTTTTTTAGTTTGAAGTCATTGCGACAAGGAGATGGGAGGTTATTAAGGTTTGAAACCGGTTTTCTCGGCTTGTTCTGTACAATCTCTGCATGTAGGACAGTACCCCCTGGCTTACTATTTGAGGCGTTAAAAGCAAGTCCGTCAATTGTGAATAGCGTAGAATGGTCTTTGCTCTTCACAACGGCATCTGCAAGCTCAAGAAACGTAATCTCCGGTTCACCAACAATAACAGAATCGGCAGAAGTGTTTTTTACAAGAAGCTCCCTGAACGCAAATGTAGGAAAGTGTCCATACAGGCTTATGTGAGCAGTATGCCCACTCTTTCGAAGATCAAAGAGCATATCAAATACACCGTCAGTATTCTCCCATAAATAGACAAGATGAACACCAATTAACTTGACACTTCTGTTTTTAAGTTCCTGAACAGTCTCCTGAAAAGTCCACCCATTAAGATTTGCGTCAACAATCTCTACATCGTGATGATTGGATTTCAGCGTTGAAGCGATGTAGCCAGTCATCAAACAGGACGAAAGTGGTGTATTAACTACCGACTCATATCTCTCAGATGGTCTCGGCCTTGGATGCTCTAATAGAATAATGGACATGTTTCTTGCGTCTCTAGATTAATAAACAATGTTAATTCTGTACATTATTCCGTATACAAACTAAAGGGTCATTTACCCATTCCAAAAAAGAGAGGTATCAATCCACTATAACAATTGACATTAGAAACCATTTGATGACACTGCCGTTTCGTAACTTCTTTTCCTGCTATTCTTCAGATCATCTTCATAATATTCCGCCACACCCTTTAACGAGCACACTGCACCGCACATTGTGCAAGTTTCCTCTGCTTCCATTGGCGGCCTGCTTTTTCTTATCTCCATCGCTTTCTCTGAAGTGATGGCAGTTTCAAACTGGGTTTTCCAGTCAAGGTCTCTCCTGGCGATACCCATTTTCAAATCCTGGTTCTTTACTTTGTCCTTAAGTTTAACCATATCCCCAACGTGAGTAGCGACCTTTGCAGCCATAACACCCTCTCTAACATCATCAGGCGTTGGAAGCGCAAGATGCTCAGGCGGTGTAACGTAACATATAAAATCAGCGCCATAACGTGACGACAAAGCAGCGCCAATTGCAGAAGATATATGATCATATCCTGGCGTCACATCGGTAGTGATTGGACCAAGCATATAAAACGGGGCGTTATTGCTCATTCTTTTTTGTATAATTACATTCGCCTCTATTTCGTCTATCGGTATGTGCCCCGGACCTTCAACAATTATCTGTACGCCTTTACTTTGAGCATATTCAGCAACCTCCGAATTCATAATCAATTCCTGAATCTGGGCCCTGTCGGTACTGTCATGTACCGCTCCAGCTCTCAATCCATTCCCAAGACTTAAAATTACATCGTATTTTTTCATTATATCAACGAGTCTGTCAAGTTCTTCGTATAATGGGTTTTCTTTCTTATTATGGTTCATCCATGCCGTCAAGAATGAACCTCCTCTACTTACAAGACCGCCATACCTATACCCCTGTTTTCTGAGACGTTCTAATGTGATCATGTTTATACCGCAATGGATCGCCATGAAGCCGATTCCGTCCTGTGCCTGCTGTTCAATAACATCAAAAAGGAAATCAGATTCCATGTGTATTACAGAACCCTTTTTATCAATAGTTTCCATTACTGCCTGGTAGAGCGGCACTGTCCCGACAGTCAAACTGATTGAGTCAAGAACCCTTCTTCTTATTTCAGTCAGGTTTCCACCTGTCGAAAGTTCCATCAGCGTATCAGCACCTGCCTTCTCTGCCACTTTGGCCTTTTCAACTTCCATATCAAAATCGATAATGTCCGGTGATGTCCCGATACTTGCATTTATCTTTGTCCTAAGGCCCTGTCCAATACCTATAACCCTGGATTTTCTTTGAGGATTTCCATATATGACAATATGGCCATTAGCTATACCATTACGTATAAACTCAGGAGTGACATCATCATAGACGGCTGCCTCCTTCATCTCCGGCGTAATTTCACCCTCTCTGGCCCTGTCAAGTTGAGTCTTCATTAATACCTACCCCTTTCAATTAATATAATAACGTTCAAAATACCACAAAATTCTAGGATAATAAGTAATGATTGTCAAAATATTTCTTTTAGTCACTAATTTTACCAATTTGTACCAATTAACTTTGATTAAATGTTTATTTTAATACCGTATTATATCTTGACATATGCGCTACATAACCTATAAAATCACCCCTATGAAAGGTACTTATGGGCCAAAGGACTTTTGGCAGGTAAAAAAAGAGGGAAACTTAAAGTTTAACGATGCCATAACTCCGGATGATCCAAGATATGTAGACCTGAATAACGGGCGCGGGGATTATGATAAGGCACTAAAATATTGCAATAAAAGTAAATCTATTGCCGTTAAGATTGGAGCAAAGGTTTTATTAGAACAGATCACCTCTAACATAAAGGAGGCTGAAAGTAAAATCAAGATTTCTTATCTTTAAGCTTCTTCCACCACTCATTAGGATCTGACTGCTTCAATATTGATAGTAGCTTTTTAGACGATTCACATTTCAATCTATCATCAGCCCTGTCAAGCCAATCGACGGCAGCATCATATCCTTGGATCTGGTACTCTCTGGCCTGCATCGCACATTCCAGTATATCCGCGTCTTTAGCAACCACACTCTCCTTACTTTCCTGATTTGTTAACTCACTTAAAACATCAGCTATCTCGTCTCCTATATGACCTTTTAAGGGTTCTAACTGATCTTGAGTTGCTTTCTCTCCTGCCTCTTCAAGGTTTATGTATTTTTGTGCTACTTTATGCAGATCGTTTGTTCTCGTCTCATGTACATCATGAAAGAGGCACATCATAATCACTTTAGATGGGTCAACTTTTTCTAATCTTGCCAATATATATCCTAAAATAGTACAACGTAAAGAGTGTTCAGCGACGCTCTCAGGGGCTTTATTCCCAAGTAACCACCACCCGCTTCTATCCACATTCTTTAAATGTCCGGCTTCAAAGAGAAAATGTATCAACTCCTGCATATATGTTTACCTCCAGGAAATCAGTGATTTGTAAATTTCTAAGTGTTTGATTTAAGAAATCCATAAAATCCCTGGCCTCTAAATTTATACTTAGTATTGTTTGCCATTCAGGCAGATGGCTATGCCGTGCTTTTGAATATATTATTTGACAAAATGGTTGTACACTATAAACTATCTGTCTGACATATAGAAACATTTTTTAAAGGAACCCAATAATGCACTTTCCAAAATACCGCCCTCGCAGGTTAAGAAGCAATAAACTCATACGTGATCTCGTTCAAGAAACGCACTTAACGGTTAAAGATCTCATTATGCCGCTCTTCGTTCGTCCCGGAAGCGGAATAAAGAAGGAAATTTCAACAATGCCGGGAAATTATCAGTTCTCTGTAGACACACTTGTTGAAGAGGTAAAAGAGTTAGCCTCTCTCGGTATCCCGGGTGTGATCTTATTTGGTATCCCCAGCACTAAAGATGAATTAGGCACTGAAGCGTATGCGGACAACGGGATCATACAAAAAGCTGTCAGGGCAATTAAAGAGAGCGTTTCGGATATTTTGGTTATAACGGACGTCTGCATGTGTGAATACACAAACCACGGGCACTGTGGCTACATAGTAAAGAGTGAAAAGAGTGGTGAATATTTAATCGACAATGATAAGACACTTAAACTACTGACTAAAGAGGCCCTGTCACACGCAGAGGCCGGCGTTGACATAGTTGCCCCCAGTGACATGATGGATGGACGTGTAGGCGCGATCAGAGACATTCTTGACAATAACGGATATGACAACATTCCAATTATGTCTTACGCTGCGAAATATGCTTCGG
Source organism: Candidatus Scalindua sp. (assembly GCA_021777035.1). Classification (GTDB taxonomy): domain Bacteria; phylum Planctomycetota; class Brocadiia; order Brocadiales; family Scalinduaceae; genus Scalindua. The sequence goes on from JAIQZR010000181.1 coordinate 4,971, forward strand.
CATACTATGGCCCTTTTAGAGATGCGGCAGAATCTCCACCCAGCTTCGGAGACAGAAGATCGTACCAGATGGACATACCGAACACAGAAGAAGCCATTCGGGAGGTATCTCTGGACATAGATGAAGGTGCAGACATTGTAATGGTAAAACCTGCTCTTCCCTATCTCGACATTATCAGGCGTATCAAAGACAACTTTAGCCATCCCATTGCCGCCTACAATGTCAGTGGAGAGTTTTCAATGGTCAAAGCTGCCCATGAAAAAGGATGGCTCGATGAGAAGGCCGTCGCCATGGAGACACTGATGAGTATTAAGAGGGCCGGTGCGGACATCATACTGACTTACTGGGCAAAAGATGCTGCGCGTTGGCTATCGTAATAAAATATCTTTTATCTAAATTGAGCGATTTCATTTTCTATATTTAGTAGCCGTCCGCCTAGGTGGGCGTTTCTCATCAACCGATAGACGTATGCGAATTCCCCGCAAGTTAAGTCGCTATCACGACAAAGGACTATCCTTCGACTCCGCTCAGGATGACGTCACACTGAGCGGAGTCGAAGTGTTATCAACATTGAATTTCCTATACATCAAGCTACGCAACCTATATGCGGCTACTCCGCTTTTTTAGAGAAGACCTTCTTTTCCGTTCCCGAAATAATTCTCTTTATATTTGATGTGTGCTTTGCAATTACAAGGATAGTAACTGCCATTGACAGAAGCGTAAGGTAGATGTTGTCCCCGAAAGGAGAATCCACGACGCAGATTATAACACCTACAAGAGTGAGCGTGCCTATCATTGACCCTAGAGATACAAACCGCGAGACCAATACTGTCACAATCCATACGGCAAATGATATCGCTATTGCTACGGGAGCCAGCCATATAAAAACGCCAAAGCTTGTGGCAACAGCTTTACCGCCCTTAAATCGCAAAAACAGAGGAAATGCATGACCAATAATCGAACTGAATCCGCAAATGACCACCAGCAGGTTATCAGCCGTCGTTGGAAATTTTATTTCGCTGAAAAGTAACGGCACAAAGAAGACGGCTGCAAACGCCTTAAACATGTCCAGGAAAAATATTATTAACCCATACTTTCGCCCAAGCACCCTGCTTACATTTGTAGCGCCAATGTTACCACTGCCCTCTCTCCTGATATCTATTCCCTTAGCAATAGCTATCAAATAACCAAAAGGTATGCTTCCGAGTAAATATGATAAAACGATTCCAACTATGTATGATATGATCATAATACGTAACTAACCCCCACCCATACACCACCACAATCTATGAAAAGCATGGGTATTATTATAAGACTGTATGTAATTTCTAAGCGGTTTTACAGGCCCACCACCTAGCTCAATATATTTTTTTAGAAACCTTATTCTGTCTGTATTAGATACTGGAAATGTATCTCTAAACACTTCCCTGTTTTTCCTTCTCATTTTCACAACTGACCTGTCCAGACGCATTATGTTCTTCACTCTTTGTCCAAAACTAATTTCCTCGTACTGCTTAGATTTATCCAGGTCAATTACATATACATGAGCACATCCATCGGCATCAGGCTGGACAAGGATATTTTTAAGATGTAAGTCAGCGTGATAAATTCCCACATTATGCATATCATTCACTGCCTTTGCCAGCTTATTAATAATTTGTCTTTTTTGTTTAAATAACCTGTTCTCCCCGGAATGTAGAAGTAATTCAATCAGATCTATGGATCCTGTTATCTCTTTAGTAACTAACCGGAACTTATACAGAGGCCCCAATATCCTGTTTTTAGCAATCGCAATTATTTCAGTAGTTTTAATACCGCCCCTTTGCGCGGCCTCACATACCGACAACTCCCTGACAGGACGCATACCTCCCCAGAATAAGTCCACGAATACCTTACCAATCATCCCCCCATGCCAGTATTCCCTCACGACAAAACTCTCGTTGCCAAGGCTTTCTATTATTAGAGTTTTGCAAGAAGTTCTTCCCTGGTATTGGCCGTTTAATTCGCCTTTACCCGGATGAATCGGACTGGGAGGATGTTCTTTGCAAAGGTTAAATAACGTATCAATGTCTTTACCTGACATCCTGTTTTCATATTCCTTTTTGATATGCAAGGTCACGTTCCCCCTGCTCAAGGTTGAAAAACAGGCAGGCATTTCAACTTTCTTCATTGTTATGCGATCATACCACAGTGTTATTGTCATGTCAAAAAAGAGTTACTTATCCCGGGATTATTTCAGTAAACATTTCCATTCACAACTGATAACTTGTAAAATACCGCTATGACTGATGGCATCACACGGGTCGTAAACGTTTTGGAAGAATAACCACCCGGCTTTCTTAACATTCTGGCAAGAGGAAAAAAGTTCTCACGCAGAGTCGCAAAGAACGCAAAGAGAATGAATTTAGGGTTCGCGAAAAAATAACTTTACCAATACGAAACTAAATCTACAGACATGCTAATCAATAATCCGGAAAACATCTTAATTATCCGCCTCAGTGCAATAGGAGATGTAATAAATGTACTCCCCTCACTCAGACTGCTGCGTTCTCATTTTCCAAACTCTAAAATAACCTGGCTGGTAGAAGACAGGGCCAGTGCAATCCTCACAGGCCACCCCGATATCGATGAAGTGATTGTTTATCCAAGAAAAAAATGGCAGAGCGGAATACTGAAACCAAACAAATCACTAAATATAATCTCCGAATCACTTTCATTTTATAAGAGACTTCGCAGGCAGCATTATGACCTGGTTATTGATTTTCAGGGCAACCTGAAAAGTGCAGTTATGAACCTGATAACCGGATCCGGAAACAGGCTCGGTTTTGGAAAAAGCCACTCTAAAGAGTTCAACTATCTGTCCACACAATATCATGCACATCCTGTGGTGAAAAAGACCCACAGAATAGAAAAAAATCTTTCACTTCTTAAAGAGTTGGGGATTGAAACTAAATTCCTGAGACCGGAGCTTCCTGTGTCCAGACAGGACAAAGAGTATATCTCAGAATTTATTAACAGGAATGCGAACCCCTCTCTCCCAATTATAATAATCCATCCCGGTACAAGTAAGTTCGGGACATTTAAACAGTGGTCACCGCGAAACTACACTCTACTGGCCGATATGATTCTGGAAAAATATAGGACCAATGTAATCTTTACGTGGGGGCCCGGTGAATTCAATGTGGTTGAAAAAATAATAGAGAAGATGAAACGGAAGGCACTCCCTGCATGTGAGACCAACTCTATCAAACAACTCATAGAACTGATAAATCGTGCAACGATATTTGTCGGTGGAGACACAGGCCCACTGCACATTGCCTCTATCATGGACATTCCAGTCGTCGGGATCTACGGCCCAAAAGATCCCACAATATATGGGCCATACCATGGTAACGCAATAGTCATTAAAAAGGACATACCATGCAGCCCGTGTAAAAAAAGAACGTGCGGCGACCCAATATGCATGTCATCAATCCTGCCGGAGGATGTTTTTCGTGGAGTGGAGAAGCTATTGCCATATTCTGGCACAGATCTTCGCAGATAATTCCCGGACAAGAATCGCCGGGGAGATAGAACAGAAAAAAATATAGAGACAAAATAAGGGTATCGGAAACGTTTTTTAATTTGATAAAAAAGGGCTGTGAAAAATATCTCCGGAGTTTAGAAGATTGGGTTATTCCTGACAATCTTTACGACGGAACAGATACTTAATGATGCTTATGACCAAAGCTTTTATTGTAACGGGTATTAACTTAATCTGGAATAGAGGATGCAGCGCCTGTATCAATATGTTGTGATATGGAGCATCCCCGGTGACCATATTCCATAGAAGAGCGTTGAGATGATTTGCAATCCAGGAGCCCCTTTTGTCTTCAACGTATGAGAGACGCGCTTTCACCAGCCAATTCTGTCTGGTAATAAAGTCGCTGATTGCCAGAATTACCACTCCAAGTTTATTATCCATAGCAAGTAGTTTTCTGGCCGGCTTATAATAGTGTCCGGCAAAGTCTTCATTTGAAATACCGTTTTCAAATGCTGCTCGCGCAGCCAATTGTGAGGTTATGTAGGCGGACTCCAGACCATTCTTAAATATCCTTGATATACTGGCATCACCTACAAGAACAAATCTATCGGTGTATGGATTCGTTGCGTGTGAAAGTACAATCTTAGGTAAACACATACAGAATTTTTCGGGCATTTCCCAATCATGGGGTAAATTCTTTCGAACAACCGGATGATTTAGAAAGTCGAGAAGATCATTGCTTGTCAGATCCCTTGAACCTACCAGGCTTACAGTAACATAATTGTCTTTTGGCACCATCGATGCGAATCTGAATGGTTCGATTCCAAGCGCGAACACCTGTATGTTATCTTTGAAAGATCTCTTTATAAAAGCTGGGTCTAATGGTATCTCCATTTGACATGTTCTGATCGTTTTCGGAGGTATATAACCAAAATTTAGTTTTTCTATTTTACCGATTATGCTGGAATTTATTCCAAATGCTCCTACAACAAGGTCTGCTTCCATTTCATTATGCTGCCCACCTTTTCCGTAGATTACGGTTGCAAGTCCAGCAATGTCTGAAGGGAGATTGAGATCCAGTACCGGTTCTGAGATTACGCTGACACCCTGATTAACAACATGTTGTAACAGAAAACCATCTAAACTATGGCTTTCAGTGTGAGTGCTGTAGAGAGGCCCATTGCCACGGTATACTGCCATAATACTACTTCTATTTGTCTGATCCGGTTTGTATAACTCGATACCATACTCTTCCGTGTGAAAATAGTACCCTTTAATTTCCTGGCGAATAATGCTCTCAGGCAAAATAATGCCGTCCCTTACAAGCTTTGCATGTAGAGTACCTGCAATAACTGCGGCGCTCATGTTACACCCGCTAGGTCCCCTCTGGGTAAAATCCTTACTGTTGAAGATAGTTATCTGAATATTTATTCCAAGTTTTTTTGCCTGTTGTATGGCATCGTTTGCAAAAAAGCACCCTGCCGGACCGCCACCGATTATGGCAATTTTAGAATTGTTTTTTAAGCGCAAATGGTTTTCAGTCATATCAAGGGCTGTTAATAACAGTTAGAAATGGCAACATAAGCCATTTAAAGAGTGCTGTTTCCAGCTAAAAAAAAGATAAATATGTCTAGTATCGTTATAAGAAAATGGAAAATAGATGCTGGGATTTTTGACCTCCTAACTATATCAAAACCCTTACGGAGATTCTACTTATAAATTAATTACATAGAAAATATTACAGTTATCCCACCTCTGACAAGAATTTTATCTGGTCCGCATTTGCATTTAACAGGTATGCATGATAGAATTTTCTTTTTCGCGAGCCCTAATTCGCACGGGAGCATTATATACCGGAATAACTTAGCTGGAAAGCTGTAGTGGGCCTTTCTTAAATGGAGATAGAATATGGCAGAAAAAATAGTAATCATTGGTTCCGGTCCGGCTGGATGGACGGCAGCTATTTATGCGGCAAGGGCCAACTTAGACCCGGTTGTTTATGAGGGAGAGCCATCAAACATAATGGTTCCGGGAGGACAGCTTATGTATACTACAGAAGTAGAAAATTATCCCGGTTTTCCATCCGGTGTACAGGGAACGGAGATGATGGAACTATTCAAGCAACAATCTCAAAGATTTGACACACAGGTATTTACAGAAGACATTACATCCGTTGATTTCAGCTCACATCCTTTTAAGCTAAAAAGTTCTGAAGGCAATGATATTGAAGCCTTAAGTGTTATTATTGCCACAGGCGCAAGGGCAAACTGGTTGAATTTACCGAATGAACAACGCCTTGCAAAATCTGGCGGCGGAGTGAGTGCGTGTGCTATATGCGATGGCGCACTTCCCGGATACAGGGACAAAGTACTGGTAGTTGTTGGGGGAGGAGATTCGGCAATTGAAGAGGCCATATATTTGACAAAGTTTGCAAGTAAAGTGGTAATGATCCATCGTCGTGATGAACTAAGGGCAAGCCCGATAATGCAAGAGCGGGCTAAATCTAATCCAAAGATAGAATTCAAATGGAACACTATCATTACAGACGTCCTTGGTGATAAGATAATCTCCGGAATACAAGTACAAGATACAATTAGTAAAGAGGAATCAGACCTGGAGTGCGGAGGCTTATTTATCGCAATTGGCCATACTCCGAATACTTCATTTCTTGGTGGTAGTTTAGAGTTAGATGAGAAGGGTTTCATCGGTACACGTCAGTCATGGAGGACAGCAACGAGTGCGGTAGGAGTATTTGCTGCCGGCGATGTCATGGATCCTTATTACAAGCAGGCAATCACTGCTGCCGGTACTGGTTGCATGGCAGCACTTGAAGCGGAAAGATGGCTTGCTCATAAGGGATTGGCGTAAAGATGTGATTGAAGGATTAAGGAATTCAGGGATTAGGGGATTTCGAAATTGGGGAAGTAAAATCGTTACTGTATCACGCGTTAGATTGCGGTTATATCAATAAGTTAGAATTTGATTTTGTTTGTGATTTTGGGAAGAATTAAGATTGAAGATAGAATTTTAAAATCCTTAAATTCCTCAATTCTTAAATCCCCCAATCCCTGAATTTCCCAATCCTTAAATCCATATCCCCCACCCCAATCATCTTAGAGCAATTTTCGCTTTAAATAAAGCTCATAGATACGATAGAATGTTTCCATCGAGTTGACGTCTATCCACTCCTCAAGAGAGTGTAGTTCTCCAACAATCGGCCTGGAAACGATAACAGGGATATTATGACATCCGATAAAACGTGCATCACTCCCGCCATCTTCCTTTTTCCGGATTGTAGGCTTACCCGTTATCTCCTCAGAAACCGTAAGGTAGAGAGGATCTGGTGAAAACCGGGTCGGCTCTGCACTCATTATAATATGTGTCTCAATTTCATCGCCTAATAAAGTACAAACATGATTTTGTATCTCCTTTACGGTGTAAGGGGCAGGAAAACGTATATCCAGAGCACCCTCCGCTTCTGAAGGTATTCGATTGACCGTTTGGTTTGGTGTTTTAATGATTGTAAGTGCGCATGTGGGGTGCCAGTGGTCTACACCCTTTTTCAAAGAATCAAAGCCTTTCCGTAAACGAGCAACAGCATCTATAATCCTTTCAAGAGGGTTGTTCCCTAACCACGGACGTGCCGCATGTGCTGAGTGTCCGTGGCACTGGAGTGCTAAATGAAGAATCCCTTTTTCTTCAACAGTTATTTCGTTCAAAGAGCCTCCATCCGGCACCAAAGCCACCTCACACCTTAACCCTATCTCATCAAATAGAAAACGCATACCTGCATCTCCTCCACGTTCTTCATCAGATGTAATTGCCAGCCCGAGTGAAAGATCATCATGCTTCATATGCAATTCCATAAATAGATCCAGAAGAACTGCCAGGGGACCTTTCATATCACCGGATCCGGGTCCTATTATTTTACCATCAGTTATATGCGAACGATAGCATTGAACATCAGGATGAGTAATAACATCAAGATGACCGCAGAGGAGGACTTTAGGATGGTTTATGTTCTTCGGAAGAACAACTAATGAAGTGATATCGCAGTGATGGTGTTTTTTTATATCGATAGTGTCAAGTGATTCCAGGTGGTTGATTATAAACTCAAAACAGCGTTCGATGTCATTCGGTCTGGACTCATCACTGGGGATCAGGATTAAGTCCCTTGTTAAAGCCACAAGTCTTTTCTGTAAATCGGTAGGAAATGTTGTCATTGTCTGCTTTCTTTTTAGATGAGCAATAATTATTGGCTAATTCAGGAATAAGGGTTCGCGAAAAAGGCTGATAGCCTCTTCAAACTATAAAACTTTTCAATCGTAAATTTTAGTCTCTATCATAATGCCAGCTTAATGGTAGCAAAACCTCAATTTGTTCCAGCATCAATAGGCAGTTATCTAAGCTTTTTGCAAGACAGAGAAATTGTCCTTTTTCTACACTGCCATCTTTATCAAGATTAAAGTTTACTGGCAAAACACCCTCCTGCATGCCGGGCCTAAAAAGGAAATCTGCCCCATCCAGCATCTTCAGCAAGCTAGTATCTTTCAGTGGTCTGGCAAACCGCACATTTCTCATCAACCAGGCATCATGTGGAAGGAAATGCCTTGCTATTACTGAAGGGTACGTAGCACCCGTAATTCGTGCATTTATTTCACACACCCTTACTTCGATACTGCCACCTTGTTCAACAACTAAAAAATCAACACTTGCCGTGCCTCTGTACCCCTGTTCATGGAGCCAGGAACCGGCGACGGCTGCCTGACGAAATAATTCTTCGTAAAGCAAGTCCTCCTTACTAAAATAAGGTGGTGGTGAGAGGTTACCCTCATGGACACTGTCCACATTAAGAATCTGCTCCGTAATATCATAAAGGGACACGGTACTATCATTCAGAAACATTTGAATACTGGGAGATCCCATATGGCGTACATTAGCAACCGTTTCATCAAGCCATCCCTGTACCATACACGGGCCTTCAAAAAAAAAGTGTTCCGGGACAGAAGTTGTATTGTCAAAATTAGTGGACAAACTTGTCATGCCAATACCGGAAGCACCAATTTGGGCCTTGACGACAGCCTTCTTATACCCCTTTTTGCGGAGTGTGGCAATACAAGTAGGTACATCATCAGGCGACGATGCAGGTATCGTGTCAAACACAGGAAATCCTTTTTCTGAAAGGCTGTTATGAAGTAGAAATTTATTATTCCCCTTTTTGCTGCCTTCCAGACTACTTATGGTTGGCTTTTTGAGGGCCTTTGCAAGATCCATAAGTACGTTATCGCTTACAAATCCATCTATCCATGTCGCGCTATGCTGGTGGATCATTGTCAGTGTTGGGTTTATTTCATCATTGACTAACTCGTCTCCTTTATTAATGAGAGTTTCATAGACTGAATGTGACAGGATTGCAATATTTGGAAGATCTAAATCAAGATCCTCCTCGAAATAGCGTAACAGTGTTTGATCAGGCGGCCTTTCCAGTACAAGCAAATTATTATCTCCTTTAAACAGGATATTAATAATCGGTATAAGTCGCCCTCCGTAAGTATCAACGCCTCTAATCTGCTGCTTAAGACTGTTTAGTCCATCGACATTGTCATAAAATATTGAAAGCATATTAGCGAAAAAGATAACATTTCTGTCCCAAAACGGCGGTAACTGTCCCGGAATATTTTTGATTTCTACCGTCACGATTTCCCCTAAGTGTTATATGGTAAATATTTATGTAATCATATTGTTTGTCTGCTTCCAAAGGTTCATTATAAATTACAATGATGGCGGTAATCAATGAGAAAGTCAGGTAAGAATTATTCATTCTAAATCTAATTTAATGCATAGGAATTTCAATGTTTGGTAGGAGCCGTCTCCTGACGGCGATCGTAAGCGTTTAAACGCGATGATTCTATAAGGAAACCAGGAAGGCACGGAGAAAAGAAAGAGTAGAGGAGGAAAGTAACAAAATGAAAAAGTGTATACCTGTAGAGAGCTAAGTCTGTATCCTCCTGGTTTTCTCTTGGTTTCCTGGTTTCCTTATAAAAAATTAGTATTAATGGCTATAA
>JAIQZR010000182.1 GCA_021777035.1 Candidatus Scalindua sp.
CAAAACCATTGAGATTAGACCACATAACACTATACCAAAGTGGAACTATACACTTATACCAAACGGTCGATACGTATCGACTAATTAATTGTTGAGAATTTTGACCTCAAGATTGTAAAGTTATTTTTTCGCGTACCCTTACCATTATTTCACTGGTATAGTGCTCAACAATGTCTTCGGCTATTTTTCTGAGCCTATCCATGTTTTCAAGATAGGATCGCATTGTTCCATACCTTTTTTGGATTTCAAGCCGTTCTTCCTGAGTCCGCTCTTTAAAAACATCTTCGAATTCTCTGTATAAACCTTCTTTATCTTTAATGGTATCTTTACTGGTTTTTCCGATATAGATAATATCCAGAGTCGCTCTATCTCTTACCGATTGTTTGATTTGATATTTGTCAATCCATTCAGAGGTACTGCCAAATCTCTCATGAGTCTTAATTTTATGTCTTTTAGTTAAAAGAGGAGTGCCGGTAAAGGCAATCTTGGTAGCAGCTGGGAAAGCGGTAAAAAGGTTATCACCCATATCGCCGCCTTGTGTTCGGTGCGCTTCATCAATTAGAAGTAAAATACGGTCAGAAGTATTAACAACCTCAAAAGGTTTAAATTCGGGAACTTCGCCCTCTTCGAGATAGGCTTTCATTAGGGATTTCGAGTGACGTATCTCTTCTTCGAGAAATTTATGAACCATTACCATATTTAGGTTGGAAGAGTCGTCAGAAAGAAGTGGCCGCAAGTCCTTTCTTTTATTAATAATGGTTACTTTTTCTCCGGTTAGACTTGCAGTGTTACTCAACTGTTTTTCAAGATCAGTGCGGTCGTTTATCATAATGATTTTATGGTCTTTCAAGTCTTCCTGGCTTCTTAACTTGCGAACAAGAAATACCATAGTCAGTGACTTACCGGAACCTTGCGTATGCCAGACCACGCCTGAACGTTCTTTGTCATTTCTACCGGTTCTTAATCGTTCAAGGATTTTGCCTACTGCCCGGTATTGCTGATAGCGGCATACAATTTTTACTTCAAACCCTTCTTTTACTTCCATAAAGGTTGTAAAGTGTCTCAATACATCAAGCATAATCTCTTTATTGAGCATACCATGAATAACAACCTCCTGACGATCTTCGGGGGCAATCTTATCATTTCTATCGGCATAACGGCTTTGTTCTTCTTCCGAGTATTGTTCTGGGTTAATGACTTTATACGTTTCAGGAAATATATCCTTCCAGTTATAGTAATAATCAAAGTCAGCGCTTATTGAACCAAAACGTGCTTCTGTGCCATGGGTGATAATATTGAATAAGTTAAAATGAAAAAGACGTTCTTCTCCCTCTTTAAACCCAAAATCATCATCCCTGCGATTACTGTATCTCCTGATTTGTATTTCAGCCTCTGACAAAGGCTCAGAGACTCCTGTGTTCTTGCATTCTATTACACAAAAAGGCATTCCATTAACAAACAAAACAATATCCGGAATTATGCCCTGCCTTGGCCCACCAGGAGTGTTTATCCTGAACTGATTTATTGCGATAAACGAGTTGTTTTCCCAATTCACAAAATCAATAAAACTGACAACTGGTGATTGTTCATCGGTTATTTCATTCCGGTCAACGGTAGTGTTTTTCAGCAGTAAATTAAAAATGGCTTTATTTGCTTCGTGAAGGCTTTTGCCGGTTTGGTTTGAGATTTCAGTGAATACTTCATCAACTTGTTTTTCGGTAAGCCATTCTTTTCCGTCTTCTGTAAGATTTATCTTTCGTACCGTTTCTTTAAAAACCTTTTCAAGCACGACCTCTTTAAAATTGCTCCGCAGGCTTTTAGTCGGATCTTGGGGGATACCATTTGCGCCGTGGTCAATAACTTCCCAACCAATTATGCGTAACTTTTCTAAAAAGGGCTTTTCAACATTTAAATATTCAGACATTCATTTTAACCCTCCAACGGTTCAATTTTCCAGATAAGCTCTGACAGACTAATGAGTATTTTTTGCCGTTCGTCAATAGTCGCCGCAGTCCAGTGGTCACCAAATGATTTCAATTTTTCATTTATCCTGTTAATGGAAGAATTATTACCAACCGTATTAAGCTCGGCAAGACTGCTGGTTAGATAGTTTTTACACTTTTTATACAATTCTTTCTTGTCTATAAAAAAATCACGACCAGCAACAATGTTTATGGGTTTTTCTAAAAGAGTTAGATTCCCAAGTTTAATCTTATAGGTCTCATACTCATTATCTTTGTTTTTTTCTTTGAAATCTGCTTTCAATTCATCATTGGGTGTATTGGGCAGTATATGTTCTATCTCCAAAACCGTGTACTCATCAAGGCTACCCGGAGTACTTAGTCCTTTGTATGCCATATCCACATGTTGAGTTAATTTTGCAAGGATATATCTGGTACGATACTGTTGGAGAGAATTTAAATTATATCGCTTTAGAGCATCAGCCAATTCAGGATTTTTGGATGCGGTGTTTTTTTGAAATCTATCTATAATAAATTCATTTAGTTTTGTTTTTTGCTCTACTGAACTGGTAAGGCCTGAAATGGATCTTAGTTCATCAGCCCAGTTGGAGAAATTACGTTCCAACTCTTTAGTGGGGGTTCTTGTCAATATGTAATAGAACAGGAATGTTTCCAACTGTTTTAATAAATAATCAAAAAGCTCTTTGGGTAAAGTATAAGAGGCAAGCAGTAAAACATAATGCAGGCTGAATGCACCACCGGTAAGCTTCCGAATATTGTTCATGTACACGTTATCTTTATCATCATTGCCTTTGCCCTGGGTAAATGACATGAATGTGTAAACATTTTTAATGATTTTGCGGACGAATACAAAGGGCTCTGTTTGATAGTTACATAGGGCTATATTCTTTTTGTTGGTGAACCATTCATAAATTTCGTCTTCCCTTACCGTACTGTCACTTCTGTCATTCTCGATTTTATAATTGGCCATCAAGAAATAACGGAGGAAACGTAAAGGTTTTTCTTTGTTCTCTTCTAAGGGTTTAGTGATTTTCTTCCATTCATTCTTGAGTTTGGTGAATTCATCAAGCTTTACATTAGTGAAGAGAAGGTTCTTTAACAAGTCCATTGGATTCAGGCCGACACCTCGCTCATTGATGGTCTCAAAAATCTTGAGTGCACTGCTTACATCGGTTGAAATTTGTATAAAGATGACATTATTTGATAAATAGCCCCAGTATTTCTTTAGGGCGCCATTCTCTTTGTAGTTGGTATTTAAAAACTGGTAGACAGTGTTGTATGCATTAATAAGGTTTTCGAGAGAACCGAACTGCTTTACACCGGCAGCAACAACCATTCCCTTAATTTCTTCAGGTTTGTTGTTTGCCTTTACAATTGCAGTGATTACTTCATCTGCATTTTCATACTTAGGATTCAGCTTTAAACTGGTATTGATTTCACCGTCGCTATTGGTGTAGCTTGTTGAGATAAGACCGTTTAATGTTTGCTCTTGAGGTTCATTTTTAAATAATGCTCGTAACGCACAGATGATTAAAAAGAAAGTAGTAAGGCGCTGTTGACCATCAATAACCTCATAGTGGTTTTTTTGTGTTGTAGGTGAGACAAGTATTGTTCCAATAAAGTATTCACTGGTTGAAGAACCCCCGATTTCATCATCAATATCTTCAAGCAGTTTATTGACCTCTTTATCGCTCCAGATATACTCCCGTTGGTAATCAGGGACAATGTAAAAACAATCCCTGAATGCTTCTTCTATTGTGTATTTATGGTTTTCAATCTTCGCCATTTAATCCTCCAATTCTTTACAATCTTCTGGGTCTGGTATTACTTCTTTTTTGCCGGTGAGAAGGTCTTGCATAAGGCCTTGTTTTATTTTTTGATTTTTTGCTAAAAAGAGATTTTCATTTTCAATTTTTGTGTCTAAAGCTTTTAATTTTTCTGATATTAATTTTTGTTCATTAATTTTTGGTTTTCGCAATAATAAAGCTCTGAAATTTGTTTTATTTAGAAGTTTTGTCGCTGAGCTAGCACAAACATTGTCTACTTGATTAATAAATTCTGGAAATCTCATGTAGTAATAACAAAATATGCTATTATTGCTTTCATTTACTCTAATTAAAAACATATTTGGGGCGATTGTGCATGGATAATCGACGGATGGCATTTGACAAGCAAATCCGGTGTATTCACCGACATTTGCAAGCATAATATCACCAGTTTTAAGGCTTGATTTCCTCAAATATTCAAATCCCTCTTGATCTACATATGCACCATCGTTAGCTAAATTGTTCCTTAAATCAGTTAATCTTACTAATCTTCCATAATTAGGCTCATAGTAATATTTGACATTTAATTTTAAAGATTCAAAGCTTCCATTTGCAGTGAAATCAGTTATAAGATCTGAAATTGTTTCAAAGTCTTCCACTTCCCAATCCTTCGGAATCATTCCTAACTCACTGGGTTTATACAACTCCGGTGCATCCTCAAAAGTGGGGAAAAGTTTCCCGGTTTTAACATCAATTCCACGGGTAAAGAGATCGTGCATCACGCCTTGTTTGATAGCTTTGTATTTAGCAATAGTCGCTTCTGTTTTTTCGATAATGTTGTCAACGGTGGTGAGAATGCGGGCTATTTTTCGTTGGTGTGAAAGTTCTAATGCAGGAACTTCAAGCTCTCTAATTTCTTCGAGATGCAAGTTTGTTACTGTTCCTTGTTTTGCTCGTCTATGTATCTGCCATTTAATTAAATCTGATTGTAAAATTAATTTTAAATAAGTTGGTGTTAATTTCGTCTTATCTAGTTTTATCAAGCACAAGCTAACAAATACAGAGAATTCCCAATTCCAATTTACCACCTTTGGAATTCCAATAGTTCCATTTTTGGAGTATAGGATATCATTTCTTTCTGGTTTACATCTTTTAGTTAATAGTTTGTGTTCGGCAGCAGTAATAAATTTAAGTCGACTAAAATCAATATTGTCTTCCTGGATATCTGTTACTCTTAAAAAAGGGACACCAGATTCGGCATAGTTAGGCGTGAAGTGTGTACCATCTATAATCAAATTGGTTAAGTTGTCTAATACATCTATTTTCCACGAATTAGGCAAATTAAACTTTTCAACAATTAACGATTTATTCATACCCCAGCTCCTTCAAAAACCCCTCAAGCTGAGCGTTCTCTTTTTCCCGTACCTTCAAAATTTCATTAATCGTTATCGTGTACTTCTCATACAAATTTCCCAGCCTGCTTAAAAACGCTCTCTGATAGTCAGCAACATAGGTCATAATAGTTGTATGCAACACTTCTTTCCAACGGGCAAGTATAAGTTCTTTGGCTTCTTCTGGAGTAATCTTTTCTCTGGCTTTTTCTATCAGTTCCTCTTTACGGTCTTTAATCTCTTTTATAACCTTTTTGGATTCTTTCAGTTTGGTTTCATAGCCAATATGATTAGCCAGTTTTTGCTCTATCTCATTTTTGGCAATCTCATATTCTACAACATCTTTTTCAATATCCTTTTTTTCAGTTAGGAGTGTTTTGTCGTCATCCACCAGTTTAATACGCTTATTCAGGTTTTTAATCTCTTTATTTGATGCCCGCATCTCTACATTAATCACTTTCAGCTTGTCTTTATACTCTTTTAACACCGTTTTGGGATAGACTTCATAATCCTCTTCGTTATATTCATCCTCATCTATGTCATTTACTTCTTTGAGCATAGCTTCAATTTCATCACGAGTTGCTTCATTAGTTCTAAGTTCTTCCAATACATCAGGAAATTGTGACTTAAGAATTTCATCCTCAGGAATAAGTTCTGCATTCCATCCGCTAGCAGACACAGATTTTAAATCAGATGAAAAGGTATCCCAATAGGATGCAAACGCCCCACGGGATTTGTTCAAATCAAGAATGCCAAGTTTAGAAAACTGTTCAGTAATAGATTTGGAAAATTCTTTATTCAGTTCAAAAAGATTCTTATTCTGTGGCAAATTCACCAGATGCTCAAGGGAGTTTTCCCACCAACTGTTTATCTTTTTCTCATAAGTCTTATGCTTATTTAGTATTTCTTCTGCGGTATCAGTCAGTGTTTTTATATCTTCTTTGTTATTGATTTCCTTTGTGTAGCAGAAGTAACCTTTTTCCAGAGGATTAAATAGTTTTTCTTTAATACCGGTATAGTTGTTGAAATAGGATTCCAAGCTATCAATTTCTGACACAGGTATACCTCCATGCAGATGGGCATGCACATCCTGCGGTTCAGGCGGTGGTGAATTATCTACATAGCGACGGATGTTAAAGTTAAAATCCTCTTTTTCCAGTTCTTCAAGGGTTACATTCTTAGAATAGCCGTCAACATCTGCCTTTTTATGAAAGACATAAGAAATCTTTGATATGTCTTCTGGCCGGAGCTTGTTCTGGTTCTTTCCGTCTTTATACTCTCTGTCCGCATTGATAAAGAGAACCTTCTTCCTGTTTGAAGCGCCCACTTTGTTGATAACTAAAATTGAAGCGGGAATACCTGTTCCATAAAAGAGGGCTGATGGCAATCCGATGACTGCTTCAAGAAGGCCCTGTGCCATCCATTTACGCATGCTTTTTTCTTCACTGCCCCTGAACAAAACTCCATGAGGCATAACGACGGCCATTCGACCATTATTTTTGAGTACACTTATCATATGCTGGACAAACATAAAGTCTGCTTTTTTCTTTTTAGGCATCCAGTATTTGAAACGGTCACGGAAGTCTGTAATATCCCCGTAATTTTGTGAAAATGGCGGATTGGCAATAACAATATCAAAATGCATTAACTCTCCCTGGTCAATATGCTGGGGGTCTGCTATGGTGTCACCATTGAGAATCTGGGCGTCGTATATATCATGAAATAGCATATTCATTTTGCACAAAGACCAGGTTGTTCCGTTTAATTCCTGCCCGTAAAAACTGAGTTTATCAGCATTACCGTAACGGGATTCAACATAATTCTTTGATTCGATCAGCATACCGCCAGATCCAATAGTGGGGTCATAAATCTCTGCTTCTTCTCCAGGCTCAAGTATGCTGACCATGAGTTTTACCACTTCATTTGGAGTGTAAAATTCACCGCCCTTCTTTCCGGCGCTATCTGCAAAGTATTTAATCAGATATTCGTATGCCGCACCAAGCAGGTCGGGGAATTCGAAATAGGCGTCTTTAAGAACTACCTTATTGAAGTGTAGAATAAAATCCACCAGTGTCTCGTCGGCAAGAGTCTTCTTGTTTTTCCCTATGGTTCGGTTAAAGTTGATATTTTTCAGCACACCCAACAGCTTATCTTCATTCGCATCCTCAAGTGCTGCAAGGGCTTTGTTCAGCTTATCTCCAACATCTTTTTTAAGGTCTTTTATTTCACTCCACCTGGATTTTTCCGGTACATAGTAGTCATAGACATTGGGTTTTTCCAAGTCTTCGGTAATTTGGCTAGGTGTTCGTCCTTTTTTCTCAAGTACTGCTTTACGTTTGGCTCGGTCATCTTCAAACTTATCACTCAGTCGTTTTAGAAATAGCATTCCAAAGATGTATTCTCTAAACTCAGAAGCATCCATATTCCCACGCAGAATATCACAGGAATCCATCAGAAAACCTTCGAGCCAGGAAAGTGAGTATTTAGTTTTTTTCATTTAGTCATGCCTTATTTAGTTGTTTACTGTTTTCATACCGATGCAATCTCTTCAAACAGATTAGTTAATTTTTTTCTTAAAGTGATTTTCAACATAGTCGATTAATATTTTCCCTTCCAGTTTATCTGTTGCGGGGTTTGTTCTTACATAAAAATCATTTTTATCTAAAAAACATGGGCTTTCAGCTGGTGTACATTCTGCAAGAAGAATTTTCCGAGTATTAATATCGATTATGCGATAGTTGATATAGGGATAGAATTCTTCACCAATTCTGGTTTTTAGCCTGTTCTTCAAATGAATGAGGAAATTATCGAGACTATCCTTGTGAAATCGTTCCAACTCTTTGTTGATTCCCATGATCTGCTTCTTGTCGGTTACTCCAATTAAAAGAATTCCGCCATCCGAGTTGATAAACCCAACTAGAGTCTTAAGTGCCATTGTTTCGATGTAAGGTTCTTTTGTATTCTTTCTGACATCAAGGCTTAAGGTTTCTTTAAACTCAAGAGTCTTTGACTCCCCCTGTCGAATTAAGCTGCGAATATAGTCAGAAGCAGAAAGCTCTCCAACAATCGCTAACATTGAATCCAACTGTTTTTGAAACTCACTAAATTCGGTAGGATTGAGGGATAATTCCTGGTCGATTTTGCTAATTGCATCTTTGAGTGCAGAAAGCTTTTGGTGTGTTTTAATGCTTTCCTGTTGCGTATCAATACTTGGCAATGCAACAAAACATTCCCTAACGTCTGTAATGCTTAGCCTATTCATTGTACTACCAGCCGCCAAAACAGACAATGCTTGTTGGCCGATTGATGTGCCTAAAAACTGAGCAACATATTCGCTATCCGATTTTTCATTAAGAACTACCTGATAATAACTGTCGTGCTTTGAATTGAGATCGATGAGTTTTGTGGTGGGTCTTTTGTTCGTCATCATTTTGGGGATATATACAGCATTTTGCTTTTCCTCGAAACTCTTGTTGCCTCCTGCTGAATTGATTTCTACAGCCAAGTCATTCAGGATATGTTTTTCAAACTTGTCATCGAACTGGTTGATGAGCCTTGCAAGTTCTGAGGAGTCTACATATCGAGAAATATTCAAATTAAATGATTTATCTCTGATCTCTTCTAGTTCAACTACTTTTGAGAATTGTTCTTCATCAGAATATGTTCTGAACGCATCAACGATTCTTGAAAGGTCTTCTGAGCGCAGGATATTACGCTTACCTTTCTGTGCAAAATCACGGTTTGCATTAATGAATAAAACTTTGCGCCTACGCTCTGTTAGCTTATTCTTATTACAGACTAATATACAGGCTGGAATGGATGTCTTGTAGAACAGATTGTGTGGTAATCCAATAACCGCCTCAACGAGATCAGCTTCAAGAATGGCTTGACGAATGTCTCCTTCTCGTCCACCTCTAAAGAGAACACCATGAGGTACTACGACGGCCATTACACCATCTGAATTAAGCGATGCAATCATGTGCTGAATGAATGCGAAGTCTCTTGAATTTCGGGGAGGAGTTCCATAACAGAAGCGATTGAAAGGGTCCATATTTGCGTCGTCAGAACCCGATGCGGAAAGAGAAAATGGAGGATTAGCAATAACAATATCAAAACGCATTAACTCACCCTGGTCGATATGCTTTGGGTCTGTTATGGTGTCACCATTGAGAATCTGAGCATCGTATATATCATGAAACAGCATATTCATTTTGCACAAAGACCAGGTTGCCCCGTTGATTTCCTGTCCGTAAAAACTGAGTTTGTCAGCATTACCGTAACGGGATTCCACATAATTCTTTGATTCGATCAACATACCGCCAGAACCAATGGTTGGATCATAAATCTTTGCATCTTCTCTCGGTTCAAGTATGCTAACCATGAGTTTTGCCACTTCATTTGGTGTATAAAATTCACCGCCTTTTTTCCCGGCGAGTTCAGCAAAGTATTTAATCAGATGATCACATGCCGTGCCTAACAGGTCTGGGAATTCAAAATTGGTGTCTTTAAGAACTGCTTTATTGAAGTGTAGAATAATCTCCACCAGTGTAACATCGGAAAGATTTTTCCTGTTTTTTCCAGTGGTTCGGTTGAAGTCAATATTTCTCAGCACACCCAACAGTTTATTTTCATTCGCATCCTCAAGGGTAGCAAGAGCCTTATTTAGCTTATCACCAACGTTGTTCTTAAGATCCTTTATTTCACTCCATCGGGCTTCTTCAGGTACATAATAGTCATAAACGTTCGGTTTTTCTAAATCGGCGGCAATCTGTTTTGCGGTTCTTCCTTTTTTCTCCAGTACTGCTTTTTCCATTTCTCTGTCATCATCAAATTTATCGCTAAGCCTTTTAAGAAAAAGCATTCCGAATATGTATTCCATGAATTCCGAGGCATCCATATTACCACGTAAAATATCACAGGCATCCATCAGGAAACTTTCAAGCCAGGAGAGGGAGTATTTTGTTTTTTTCATATTTGCAAATTTCCCTTTGTCATATTTTCTATTCGCATCGTTTCAATTCCTTTGGCAAAAAAGTGTCAATTTCACTGTCTGAAAATGTCATATCCTCAAATTTTTTAAGGGCATCCTGTGCTTTTCTATATGCCTTTAAATTGGTACTGGGTGCACCAATGTAAACTGAGTGAAGTTCGTTTGCTAACTCGTCTCTGATAGCAATTAATTCTTCTTGGGCTTTGCTTCTCATTTTTATATCTGTCAATAAAGAAAGATATTTTTCTCTTATGAGCCATAAATCATTTGCTGCTTGTTTGTGTTTCTGTGAGATTTCTCCAAGGTCATAATTTTTTGTATAAGCATTTAACACAAGGAGGCTCGTTGAAATTATTATTCCAATTATCACCCCAATATTACCGGCACCAAACATGGCAGCAATAAACCCACCAGTTGTAATAGCAGAGAGAATGATTTGCCACAATTTTATAGTAGAAAGCCTTGATAGCAGAATATCAGAGCACTTTTCATGTGTTTTATGAGAATATACAACCCGGCCATAACATTCACGGAGTTGCCCTTCAAGAATGCAAAGAGGTTCCTGGCTTTTGTTATTCTGGGAATTTAGTTCCAAAGATATCTCTCCACTTTTGTTTAGCAGACCACTCTTTTTTTGGTTCTGCTGTCTCATAAGATATTGCATCTAAAGCAATATTGTAACACTGTTTTGCCTTATACTGAAATAGGCCTTTTCCATAAACATACTGACCACTTCCGGGTGCTTTCCAGTATTCTTGTTCTGAACTCTGGTTTGTCATCCATTTAAAAAAGTCTCGGCACATATAGTCATAGTAAACATATGATTTATCTCGATATTTATAATTTTCTATAAATTGATAAGCCAAAGAATCAATAAGCAGTCCCCCAATCGGCACATTCCATTTATTCTTCCAAGCTCTCATCATGCGACATAGAGGTATAAGATTGTTATTACATATATAGTTTCTCTCTCTAATGGCTTTAATTTCTGGTTTTGGATTAGTAGTTTTCCAACTTCCTCCGTTATTTGCGTTTGGAAATGTATAGCTATCATTGTCATTAATAAATGCAGGAACTATTTCAAAAGTAATACCATCGGTAAATGATATTACAACCACTTGGCCATTTCCACTCACATCAGTACTAAAGTAAGTATTCTGAATTGAACTCTTTACTTCTTGTAGTAAAGCCGATTGCCCATTTCCATAATGATTATTATATTGTTCATACTTTGCATATGGTAATTGGCAAATCATATCCAAATCACTAAATCCATTTATTGCTGTATTTCTTCCATACGAACCGACGTACAGACTATGTGATGTATCGGAAGTTGTGTTCCATAAGTCAGTGTTTAACCTTTTTGTGATATTTTTATATCGCGTTGAAATAGTACCACCATCTTGTATACGAATATTCGAACAAAATGTATTAAACCAGTCTGAAAGGCCCATTTAATATATCCTTTTATTGAGCTATAAAGTTATTCTTCATTCTGCCTTTTATATAAACAGGACGTTTTGGCATTCAAGACGGGCAAGTTTTTATACAGCTTATGTATAGAAAGAATTCTATAGGATATATCGATTGATTCAAGTGTAATCTTTTCAATCACATAGCGATATTATTCCTTATATTCCAAGTCGGATCACTCTTTTTTGATAAGACAGAATGCTTAATATCAAAATCGCTCAATTAGTGATTAATATTTACGGGGGGATAAGTAATTAACAGTACATAATGTTTTTTGTGTTTTTATTAATCAAATGTTCTTAGTATGCTATTATTTGTTCTGAGTTATTTAATACAAGCAATAACTGGAGGGATTATGAAGAACACATCCACAAACAAGAGTGAACCAGGGAAATACTATTGGTGGGCACAATCAGCTCCATCTGATATATTAACTCGTAAATTTCGTAATCAATCACCTAAAATTAATGATTCGTTTCATATGTTGAGAGATAGCACTGCCTGTCTGTTTTTATCTGAATTAATTAAATGGAAATATAATTTTGGTGGTGTATTATACAACATGCCTACAGATGTATTTTTCCCGGAAAAGCAAAAGAATGATCTTGTTTTCTCGTCTCTGCCTAATCTATTAAATAATGATCTTATCCTGCATACAACCCGCCCTGCAATGAATGATGATAAGGAGAATGATAAGAGGTGGCTATTTAAAAGCGGTTCGGAATTAGAGAATGTAATATTTCAAAACATGAGGAAGTTCTTCATTTATTGCAACAGACAATACATTATATTGTCTAAAGAAATGAGTAATTATTCACCGCTCCCCGGACAAAAAGCGCCGAGGACAAGAAGCCGCAAAGAGCGCAAAGGAGATCGAGAGTGATGAAAGAAGAAGATCGGTTGTCAAAAGAAATCATAGGTGCAGCAATTGCCTCCGGCGCGTAGAGGCACGAGCCTATGCCTCGGAGAGAGGTACATCGTCACCTTGGGCCAAGGCTGCCTGCCCGACGTGCTGTTTGGCGGGTTAGAATCAGCATATGAAGAGTGTCTTTGTAAGGAATTGGAAATTAGAGGTATTGGATTTGAGAGGCAAAAACCTCTTGCTGTGGTTTATAAAGGAATAGCATTAGACTGTGGATATAAACTGGATGTAGTAGTTGAAGGCAAAGTAATTTTGGAATTAAAGTCTGTTAACAAGTTTGAATCAATTCACGACGCACAACTTTTGACATATTTAAAGCTTGCAGATTTAAAATTAGGAATTTTAATCAATTTCAATGTTCCAATTTTAAAAGAAGGAATTAAGAGAATAGTCAATAATCTTTGAAACTTTGCGCTCTTTGCGACTTCTTGTCCTCGGCGCTTTTTGTCCGGGGAGCGGTGAACTATTTCTTTTCAGAGATATGGTAATGGTATATAATGCTGCCAACCCGCCTATATTTAGTCGGGCAGGTAGTGACATACAGATACAATCAGGCTTCGGGAAAGGATATATAAATGTTTAAACGAAGCGATATCTGGTGGACGTGTATTAGTCATAACGGCAGGAAGATTCAGAAAAGTCTTGAAACCTCTGACAAAAAGCTTGCACAAGCCATAGAGGCTAAGATCAGGACTGAGATTATTGAGGGAAAGTATTATGAGAGATTGACAGGACAATGCAAAACCTTCAAGGATATGATGGATAAGTTTATGAAGGAGTATGCTCCCACAGTTTCTTTGAATACTCAAGAAGGGTACAAATATTATTTAAAAAATCTTAACAGGTTTTTTGACAATCCGGGGTTGATGTCCATAACGCCTAAGATTGTAGCAAAATATAAATTGTTTCGCAGAGATTACGGAGCAAGCCCTTCAACCGTAAACCGTGAGCTTTATATGCTTTCAAAGGCTTTCAATCTGGCAGTCAAAGAGTGGGAGTGGCTAAAGGATAATCCTGTTTCCAGGGTACAGAAGGAGCGGGAAAACAATGAAGTTGACAGGTGGCTGACAGAGGATGAAGAGAGAAGGCTTCTTGACAATAGTCCTGAATGGTTACGTGAGATAATAGTTTTTGCATTGAACACTGGTTTACGACAAGATGAATTGCTGTCGCTTGAGTGGGGCCGTGTAAATCTGCTCCGAAAAACTATTCTTATACAAAAGACCAAGAATAATAAGCCAAACACTCTTCCTCTGAATAGCTTAGCACTGAATGTCCTTATGCAAAAGTATGATGGTAAGGTGATAAGTCTTAAGAATGATCTTGTGTTTAGCAGTCGGTCAGGTACAAAGATTGGTAAGCGTAACCTGATAAGGGCATTTGCCCAGGCATTAGAGAAGGCGGAGATTAAGGATTTTACGTTTCATTGCCTTCGTCACACTTTTGCCACAAGATTGGCTCAGAATGGTGTGGATATTTACAAAATAGCAAAGCTTTTAAATCATAAAGACCTGAAGAATACGCAACGCTATTCGCACCATTGCCCGGAAAGTTTAATGGTTGGTGTTCAGATTTTGGAAAAGTTTGACTACAATCCTACTACAATGGCTCAAAACGGTGGTTGAAAGTAGTACTTGTTTTGTCGTAAGTCCTTGTTTTATAATATGGGCGATACTGGACTCGAACCAGTGACCCCTTGCTTGTCGATTAATTCATCTAATCACAAAGTTTTCCAGACTAGTACTGACTGGTTTATCCTGTCTAGGTTTATGACAATTTTATTGTAACCATTTCCAGTCTATTGCAGACTGTTTTGAAATGTTTTGGTCACAACGTGGTCACACTCACTATCTCCCTGTCCCTTCTGTAAAAGCCTATCAAGGGTATTGACTGCTTTTCGTTTGTGCCCTGATGCAAGGTGAGCATACCTGAGAGTCATGGTTAGTGACTTGTGTCCAAGTAAATCCTTTACACTAACCAGATCAACACCTGCCATAACAAGATGACTCGCAAAGGTGTGACGACAATCATGGAATCTGAAATCATGGATTCCCGCCTTCCTTAATGCCGTGCTAAAGCTATGCTTGATTGACTTGTATGGATTACCATCCCTGTCAGTAAACACGTGGATGCTCTCTATGCTGTGTGGCATCTCACTAAACATCTCCTGAAGCGTGTCATCTATCGGAATTTCCTTACGTTCACCGTTCTTGGTTGTATCAAGCAGGATAAAACCGTGATTTAAATCCACCTGCTTCCATTTCAAGCCTAGAATCTCTCCACGCCTCATTCCGGTATGCAAGGCAACAGTTACAATCGGCTTTAAATGATCCGCACAACAATCAATCAGCGTTTGACACTCTTCAATGGTCAAGAACCGGAGACGTCTATTGTTCTCTTCCAATGGCTTTACCATACGCACCAGTTTCAATGCTTCTTCACTTGCCATCTCCCATTGAACGCCCTTATTAATCATGTGCTTCAAGCAGCCCGTAAGGCGATTCACTGTAGAAGGCTTATTGTATTTAAGCCTTACACTCTGCCACTGCTCAATGATCCTTGGATTCAAATCCCTCACATTAAAGCTACCGAAAACCTCAACCAGTTGCTTGACCCATATCTTCTTCGTCTTATGTACTCTCTGCCTCTCTGTCCATTTAAGATATTCCTGAGCCAACTCTGCAAGTTTGTATTCATTCACGGCATTCTTAATCTCAGGTCTCTTGGCCTCACGGATTTCCCTCTTACGGTTGTCCAGAATAAGCTCTGCTTCACGCCTCTTCGTTGTATTGGTACTTTCCCTAAACCGTTTACCATTAAGCCTGTAATCAATATAGTACGTCTGACCACGTTTGTATAAACTGCCATTCATATTTTATTCACCCCCTTCCCAATATATCTAAGGTTATAATTACTCAAATCGGGATGGTAAGGATTGTCTATCCAAATGTCAATATCCCTTTTTCGGAAGCGTGGAAATTTCCCTATCTTTTTAAATGGTATTTCCCTTGTATGAATCTTTTCGTATACCCATGATTCTTTAACCTTTAATTGATCTGCTAACTCACTGACTGTCATTAATATATTTCGTTCCGAATCGTGAGAGTTACTAAGCAGTGGTTTAAGCCTTGCAACCACTTTCTCAACAATATCATTTATCAGTTGTGAATTATCAATTTCAATCTTCATAGTAGAGACTTATCAAATGCTTAAAACGGTTGTGAATATGGTCTCCATAGGCATAATGTGTTTGCGCATGAATTTGAGCCGTGTTCTGCCTTTTATAGTGTGTTAATCTGCTAAATTCTCTTGGCCTCAATCGTTCTTTGTGGGTCAATCACCTACTTTTTTCCATAAGCATAATTTTTTGTTATAGCCGTATTTGTAAAAAGTTTTTCTATAGAGATTATTTTGGAGTTAAAAACATATTACAAATACTAAGCAACACTGCATTACTGACTTTGATGTATATCCCTTTTCAATATTGAAATTTCTTACAGTATGAAAAACCACGCCAAAGATAAGGCTTTTTTGTCATGCCTTTACATACTTCCAGAAGCCTTTTGTTTAAAAGCATATAAAAAAACGTAAATGAAAAGGGTTTGTGATTTTCTTTCCGTTTTTTTACTAAAGACTCAGGGAAGTAGAGATTCCTTAAGATGTATCATTTTTCACTCCTTGGTAAGGTTCAGGCTTATAGTGAGGAGACCATAACTCTATGAGTCCGATCTCTACCGCTCTGAGTGTATACCCGACCAGTTCACTATCAACACCATCCTCTTTAAAGCATTTGTCAATAACCTCCTTAATGGTTCCTAAAGTTTCATATTGGTCTTCCTCTTGCGGTGTAAGTTCTTCAATCTCTTTAAGACCGTAACAATTACCAAACCTCGACACCATTCTCTTTCCCTTCATATCTACAATTATCTCCTTAAGCCTGGCTTCATCAATATCAAGACCAAACTTCATAGAATACTTTGAGATTTCTTTTCCATAGCCTTCTGTTACCGGTCTGATATCAGAGATAGTACCAAGGCCAACTTTCTTAAGAACATGTTCAAGGTCTTTTTTTAGTGGGTCTAGAAAATATCCATTGTCAGTAAGTTGCATATTCTCAACTTTACGATCAACAGCCAGATCAACCAACATATGTGAGTGAACATGCCATCCAGTTTCTTCTTTGTATGTAATCTCTATATGTTCTACCCCTCCCCGGATATACCGTTTCCACCATGAACGTTCTTTCTTAAGTAAACTTGTTGATTTCTTAAAATACTCAACAGCAGTTTTTAAACTATCCCTGTTTAATGTATTAGCTGTTACTGTCAGTAAATGTGGGTTTGCCATGTTCTTACCAAGTTTTTCTACCTTTCGAGAAAGAATAGAAGCTCGGTATGAGTTACACACAGGACAAACTCTGTCTTTACAACGTAATTGCGGTTGATACAGAACATTGGAAGGATCATCTTTCTTAACTTTCACAAAAATAGTATTTCCACATATACCCATCCTTTTGGCTCTTTTCTCCTGGCCAATTTCACGTATATATTTTTCGATACGCCAAAGAGCTCTAAGTCTCCAGCTATTTTTAACGATCATAACTTTAGATTTTTCTTCTTTTTTCACTGCGCATTTACACATAATTTTACTCCTGAAAAGGCTATAAAAACGGTCAAAAACTGCCAAATTGTAAGTCATTGTATTTCAACATCTTAAAAAATAGTGTTCCGGTTGTTTCTTAGTATCAAGTCTATAGGCTCTTTCCCAAAACTAAGCCAAATCAAAGCCAAAAAAAAACCAGTGTTTGCGTGCGCTTGGTGGGCGTACTCAACACTGGTTTTTGTTGTTGATATATTATTATTTTTAACTAAGCTATTACTGTTATTCTTTTTCATTGGTGAATGGGAATAATGTTCTGGAGGACATAAGTTGCCGCTTATGTCTTCCTTTTTTTATGTAATAAAATATCTATAACAAGAATTTTAAAAAAAGTAAAACGGTGTTTCACCGTAATTCAAATACAGTATCTGATTATTCAAAAAGGTACAGAGGTGTTCCACCTACTTTTATACCAAGGTTAACAATTCTCATTTTATCATCTATTTCTTGTTTGAAGTTATAATCTCATAACTTTTTTTACCATATTAATATCTTATGAGGGTATAAAATGTTAATAAGTTTCCGGCAGAAACACTAATCACAAATTGAGTGATTTTGATATTAAGCGACTCTGTCTGATTTGGTAAGGAATGTATCTGCGAGGTAATTTTAGTAAGGAATTACAATTGACAAACAGTAGTTTATAAACTACGGTATGGCCATGAAGCAATACGACATTGAGGAATACGAAACTATTACCGGCAAGACGCCATTCGGCGAATGGCTGTTAAACCTCAAGGATGAAAGGGCTCAAGCTAAAATTCGTGCAAGAATCAGGCGGGCTTCCTTTGGAAACTTTGGAGATTGGAAAGATATCAAGGGCACTAAGGGGATTTTTGAGATGCGCGAACATTACAGTCCTGGTTATCGTATTTTTTACGCTATTGTAGGAAAAAAGCTTGTTCTGTTGCTGGCTGGATCAATTAAAAAAGTCCAGAAAAAGACGATTGTCAAAGCGAAAGAATATTTGACGGATTATGTAGAAAGGACAAAACCATGACAAAAAAAGCAAGCCGATCGTTTGATAAAACGAGTAAGGAATTACTGGAAAATCCCAAAGTTGCTGCTATGTACCTGGAAGAGATACTTGCAGATGGTGACATGGAACTGTTTACGGCTGCTTTAAAAGATGTAGCTGATGCACGAGTTGGAAGCATGGCATCTCTATCAAAAAAAACTCACCTGAACAGGGAACAGCTGTACAAGATCTTATCAAAAAAAGGTAATCCCAGGCTGGAAACTCTGGCAAAAGTTCTTCATGCAGTGGGGTTGCGTATTTCTGTAACGCCGGAAGCAACAGTGTAAATTCTTGTCATTTGCAAACAGATGGGGAAGTTTTCTGCTTATTTCTCTACCACTAATGCTAAATTATTGTCACAAGTCTTTGTTTCATGTCACAAAAGCAGAGGTATTGGGAGACTTAATCAGGATAATACACCACTGTTTTCTGAGAAAACTTACTGCGCATAAGCCTTTGTCATATTAGGGCTTACTCTTAACGATATGTAATGAGTAGTTATGTTATTTTCAGTAAAATCCTTTACTGCACGCTCACTTCGATATGGTGATGCCTAGAGCATGGTTGACATGGAAAAAGCACCTACATCCCTCATTGCGTGAAGAATGTAGGTGGCTATATATTTCATCCTAATTTTATCTCTTATTGTCTCAAAATAAACACCATAATATTAAAGTGAATCTATAATATTTGTCGCGTACTCGATTAACTTTTCGGCATCCTCTTCAGATATTTCTTTTCCTCTTAGCGCTCTCACCTGGTTGATAAACGCGTTCAATTGATTTGTAGCTGTCTTATCTTTCCCTTTTTCAAAAGATTTTATCGCACTTTCCAGTTTTGAAATCAGGCTGTTTTCTGTCCCCGCCGGCAAGTTCATCTCATCGACTATTACTGAAATTAATTCTTCTACTGCTTCTTCAGGCAAAAGTATAGTAATTGTCTGAGTGGCGGTACCCGCATTGCCCGATGCATCCGTGGCTGTCCAGGTAACTATAGTTACGCCAACTGGGAAGGCCGCTGGCGCATCACTTGTAATGGATTCAACACCCACCGCGTCCGTAGCAGTGGCTGCTCCTATAGATACTGATATCGGACCGGATGCCTGTACTTTAATATCTGTAGGAGCTGTTACGACAGGTGCAATGTTGTCTGTAATTGTTACCGTCTGGGTAGCAGTACCTGTGTTTCCTGCAGCATCAGTAGCAGTCCATGTTACAGTAGTAGTGCCTACAGGATAATCAGCAGGCGCATTACTTGTTAAAGAGACGACACCGACTACGTCAGTTGCGGTTGCCGTGCCTATTGTTGCACTGGTCTGAGGACCTGTAGCCTCTGCCGTTACATCAGCAGGAGCGGTTACTACAGGGGCAGTGGTATCTGTAATTGTTATAGTCTGAGTATCAGTGCCTGTGTTACCCGCAGCATCAGTAGCAGTCCATGTTACAGTAGTAGTGCCTACAGGATAATCAGCAGGCGCATTACTTGTTAGAGAGACGACACCAACTGCATCTGTCGCGGTTGCCGTGCCTGTTGCCACACTGGTCTGAGGACCTGTAGCCTCTGCCGTTACATCAGCAGGAGCGGTTACTACAGGGGCAGTGGTATCTTGCACCGTAATTATGACAGTATCTGGAAGAGAATCAAGCTGTCCATCATTAACAACTAGATTAACATTTGATACACCCTGCTGTATTGTGACCGTGGGGCCAACTCCCGTTGCACTGCCAAATGTTCCGATCCATACATACGTAAGCGTATCACCTTCAGGATCGTTGGAACCGGAACCATCCAGGGTTACTTGAGTTCCTCCAGCGCTATCCTGCTCCACCGCCTGACTCTGTCCGGCGTCTGCAACTGGTTTTTGATTGTCATTGGAGACAATCTTTGTTACAAAGGCATTCCTAGGCCCTGCCAGACTCCCCTGAATCGGCGAGGCCAAAGGAAAGTCCTTGGATTGGGTGTCCCCTGTTACATATGCGTTCCCTCTGCTGTCTACTGCTATGCCTCTACCGAAATCGTTATCACTCCCCGCCAAATAGGTAGAGTAGGATAGTGCGCTGCCGGATGCATTGATCTTTGCAACGAAGGCAGAATAATAACTCCCTGAATGCTGAATCGGTGAGGCTAAAGGAAAGTCACTGGAGTAGGTAGTCCCTGTTACATAGGCGCTGCCCTCACTGTCTACCGCTATGCCATAGCCAAAATCTGAAAAAGATCCCCCTAAACTAGAGGAGTAGGATAGCGCGTTACCGGATGCATTGATCTTTGTTATAAAGACATCCCCCCCCTCTAGGACTGGATGACTCCCCTGAATGGGCGAGACTAATGGAAAGTTAGCGGAGGAGGTCTCCCCTGTTACATAGGCGTTTCCTTCGCTGTCTACTGCTATGCCATAACCCTTATCGTTACTACTTCCTCCCAAATAGGTGGAGTAGGACAGCGTGCTACCGGATGCATCAATCTTTGTGACAAAGGCATCATGAGACCCCCATTTAAAACTCCCCTGAATCGGTGAGGCTAATGGAAAGTTAGTGGAAGAGGTCTCCCCTGTTACATAGGCATTTCCCTCGCTGTCTACTGCTATGCCATGGCCGTTATCGGTATGCTTCCCCCCCAAATAGGTGGAGTAGGACAAGGCGGTGCCTGATGCATTGATCTTTGTGACAAAGGCATCAAAACTCCCTCCTGCAAAACTCTCCTGAATCGGTGAGGATGTTGGGAAATTATGGGAGTCCGTGTCCCCAGTTACATATGCGTTCCCCAAGTCGTCTACTGCTATGCTATTGCCATGCTCGTATTTACTTCCCCCCAAATAGGTGGAGTAGGACAGCACGCTGCCGGATGCATCGATCTTTGTGACAAAGGCATCATAATAAGGCCACCCTCTATAACGCCCCTGAATAGGCGAGGCTAATGGAAAATTGTCGGAAGCGGTAACCCCTGTTACATAGGCATTCCCTACGCTGTCTACTGCTATGTCATAGCCAGCATCTAAACTACTTCCCCCCAAATAGGTGGAGTAGGATATTGAGCTACCGGATGCATCAATCTTAGTGACAAATACATCAGAATCTCCTCCCGGCACCACCTGAATTGGTGAGACTAATGGAAAATTACCGGAACGTGTATGCCCCGTTACATATGCGTTCCCTCCGCTGTCTACTGCTATACCACGGCCATAATTGTTACCACCACCACCCAAATAGGTGGAGTAGGACAGGACAGGATCGATGATGAGAGGTTTTTCGGCATCGTATTGGGCCACCTGGAAACCGTAAACAAATCCAGTAGTTGGGAGTTCAGAATTAATAATCTTGAATTCCCCTTCTATCTCCTTCCTCTTACCATCGATCTCCTGATAGATATAGAGTTTCTTCTGGGTTAGTTTACCCTCTTTGAGGATGATTTCCATATCGCCTTTATCCGTCACCCGGAGGCCCTCTATCCCTTCGCACGAAAACTTTACCTGAGAGGGATCCGCGCCCGGTTTGACAATGATATCATATTCCAGTTGGCGGTTGTTTCCATAGTATTTCACGTCTATGTCTTTATACATTTCTTTATAAAGAACTGACCTGTACGTGGGGACATTTGTCTTCCATTTTTCAGGATTATTTCCGATAAAAAAATTGACCTTCCCCTCCTGTAATCCTTTAGAGATAATCTCTGGATATTTATTGGCCCCGAACAAGGCAAGTTTTATTGTCTCTGACCTGATTTCCTGCACTTCAGGTATTGACGGAACACCATCTTCTTCGCGAGGAGGTGTATTATCGTCCTCCTGGGCACTTATAAGCTCTAGACAAACTCCTTCACGTGTAAAATAGGTATTGTGCCCGCTACCCCTTTCATAAAACTTCACTTCCTCATCTACCTGCCCATCATTTCTTATAAATGAGAGTGGAAGTTTTCCGTATTTCTCCACAATCTTACTTTTAGCGTCCTCTGATACTTCAGTAGAAATTTGCTCTGGCCCTGTCTTAATCATTGTGATACAGGCAGTCGCAAAGGCCGCTATAAGTAGTAATATTCCCATAATTTTTCCAACTTTGTATTTATACACTGATATACCCCTCCCTAAAGGACATAAGTATTAGTTTTTCTATATTTATCTTCACTATGCTTTATATGTTTCATCCGCTCGTTATTGGTCTATCCCTTCACTGATGGCACCGAATTCTACCGTATCTCCTGCGGCATCCATACCAGTACCCATGATTTGTATAGGCCGCATTGGATCAATCATAGGCATTGCGGAGGTTATGTCCCAGTAAAACTGCACATCTGTTTCTGATGGAAGATAGCCAAGGGAATATGCGCCCTCTCCAGGTTCCGTCACTGACAGAAGCATGGGATCTATTATTTCCAGTGTAACATTACTCAGTGCTTCTGTACCGGTATTCTAAACTGTAAGGGATAGCGTAATTTTAAACCCGACATCAACCTCTGTTTCTGAGATCAACTGATGCCTGGCAGTAACTGTCGTATCTGCCAATGCCAAGTTTGTCATGCAAAATAGCAGGAACATCCCAACCATTACGAAAAATAAATTCCTCATTTTTTCCATACAACTCTCCTCCCTCAACATAGTCTTAAACAAACAAATAAAGTGTATTTTAACATCTAAAAACCACCATCGATAACAATTATAACGCTGAGACCTGCCCGTCTGCCTGATGGACAGAGCAGCTGGTGACAATACGTTGATCGTTTAGCCGCCTTAAGCGGTTAAGATTCAACTCTCTTTTACCAATAAATAAACCATGGTTTATAATCGCCAAATCTATGGTTCCTTAACACCTCTACCTCCAACAATCTATTTACGCCTACCAAAATACTGCAGTTACGTAACAAAATCACATAACTGTGTCAAGATAATTTTATTTGTTATATATATATGTGTGTATGTGTAGCCATGGTACATCTAGCACATTGTTATAGTACAATAACTGGTATAATTTTCTAAGTTTTATCCTTGCACCTTCGGTAGTGAATCTTCAATTCATCGGCACCGGATCTATAGTGATTCCAAGAGTTCCCCCAAAACCCTTGCTGAAAAGTCATAACCTATTGCTAATGAGACTGATAGCGGTTCTACAAAGTGCCAGGTATTGATTTTGAAAAATTGGGGTAACTTTTTGTAGGGATTTTTAAAGACCGCCTCCTATGGTATAAATGGTTTCAAAAACCAGTAAGAAGTTGAACCATATAAGAATACCAAGGAGGCTTAAATGGAATACAGCAAAGTCGCTACCAGATTACGAGAGCAAATTGGACGATTTTCGGGGGAACTTTCAATAGAATTGCCCAAAGTGAGCAAGCGATTGGTATCGGAGCTTGTTTACGGTATACAGGCAAGCCAGTCGGTAGTTTTGACAAAGATAGGCAGGGTATTGGAGGAGAATATTTCAATCAAGAAGACAGAGGAGCGACTTTCACGTCAGTTAGGCCGTAGATCTTTGGGGTCTATAGTTCAAGATAATCTATTGAAGGAAGGATGATAATCATTAAGTTTATACTGTTTTATTTTACTTTAGTTTAAGACCGATTCAGGGAGATTGATTTTCTTTCTGTTTTGGTATGCTTACTTGACAGTTACCCCTGAAGATCTGCTGATTACGATAGCAATGTGATTACACTTGATATGTGAAAGTTCTATATGTATTTGAATATAGGGCGTGGGTGTGAAGTAAAGATACAAAATAGGTCAAAACAGAGAGTCGGAAAGACTCTCCGTAATGACCTATAATTCGAGCAAACTAGTTGTTTGACAAAGACTTAGCAAAATAGGACAAAATGATAATAACACTCTTTTGTCAGAATGCCATTCAAACGCTCTACTTATCAACCGAAGCGGGGATTCAAACCCCTTTACGGTAGAATATAGAAGGGGCATGGTAATTTGCTTACCATACCCCTCGTAAATTTTGGTCACAAAATGGTCACACCTTTCTGGATCCCCTCATCAGCAACTTATCCTAAGTCCTTGTTTGATAATATGGGCGATACTGGACTCGAACCAGTGACCCCTTGCTTGTCGAGCAGGCGAAAGAATATGTTCAGACAACTCAAAGGAGATATACGCATCACTGCTGTACTGAAAGATTGAGAATTGGAGTTGATATTTTGGATTCTGACTACGTTTGGTGAAAAAGAGGGTTTTCTGAGTGTTTCTAAATTGACGTAAGTCATTGAGCGAGAAAAAATTGGGGTACCAGGATTCGAACCCGGACAAATTGAACCAGAATCAATTGTGCTACCATTACACAATACCCCAATGAATTTCTTATTTTATTTCATATCTCGTTAATATCAATAAAAAAATTTGTACTTTTGTGAACTTGTCAAGGATTTGCGGGTTTTTTCCCTATATGAATTGTAACTATACCTAGTGTTCGGGTAAAAAACATTACATCTTCTAGTCCGCATAGTTCCATTTTTTTCTTCAGATTTAATCTATCCGGGAAAGCTAATACAGATTGTGGCAGGTATGAGTATGCATCAACCTCGCTTTTGGATATCAACCTTCCTATCATTGGTAATATCCTGGTAAAATAAAAAAAGTATATTTTCTTAAAGAGGAAGTTTGTCGGTTGGGAGAATTCCAGTATGACAACCTTGCCATTTGGCCCAATTACTCTGATCATCTCCTTTATTCCCTCTTCCAGATCAGCCACATTTCTTATGCCAAAAGCAACAGTAGATATCTCAAAGGAGTTGTCACGAAAGGGAAGGCGTAGCGTATCTGCTTCTACAAGTTTGATCTTGTTATCCAGGCGCCTCTTTTTGATCTTCGGTAATCCATACTTCAGCATGTCATGGCAATAGTCACTTCCGACTACCAGTCCGTTTCCATTTAATAACTTAGAATATGAGATGGCCTGATCTCCCGTACCCGTACAAACGTCCAGTACTTTTGCGTCCGGTTTTATGCCGCTTACTTTTGCTGCATACTTTCGCCATGACTTGTCAAAGTTAAGACTTAATAACGCATTCAGAAAATCATATACTCCCGCTATAGAGCCAAACATACTTTTTATGCTTTCTGCCCTCTTAGTTAAGAGTTCTTTTTGTCTGTTTTCACTACTATTCATTGAAAGTTTGATACTATGTCTTTAGAAAGGACTTCATTCATGCTTCCGCTGCGGTAACCCGCTAAATCCAGGGTAACATAAGTAAAACCAATTTCTTTAAACTTAATGGTTAGTTCTTCTCTTACTGGTAAACCGGTAAGAATGCTGATATCTTCCGGCAAGACCTCAATTCTTGCAATTGTTTCATGGTGCCTTACTCTGAATTGTATCAGGCCTAAACCTCTTAGATATTTTTCCGCTTCTGAAACCATACTGAGCTTTTCTTCTGTGATAGACTGTCCGTATGGAAACCTGGAAGACATACAGGCATATGCGGGTTTATCCCAGTTTGGAAGATTTAGCATCTTTGAGACTTTACGTATGTCGTCTTTGGTCAAACCTGATTCCTTTAAAGGGCTCCTGACATTTAGCTCTCTGGATGCCTGCAATCCAGGACGGAACTCTTGTGTGTCGTCCAGATTTGCGCCGTCTGCTACATTCAGGAGGCCATGGTCTTTTGCAATTTCTTTTAACTTCCCAAATAGTTCAGTTTTGCAAAAATAGCATCTTTCAGGAGGATTGTTTGCGAAGCCTTCGATAGCCAACTCACTGGTATCTATTACCAGATGTTTTATGCCTATCTCTTTAGCCAGTTTTTGAGCCTCTTTAAACTCGAAATCCGGATATGTCTCCGATCTTGCCGTGACCGCCATAGCGTTGCTTTTAAGGATGTCATGGCAGACCTTAGCGACAAGTGTACTGTCCACGCCACCCGAAAATGCAACTACAACACTTCCCAGACTGCTGACAACTTCCTTTAATTTAGATAGTTTTTCTTCTGTTTTCAAGAATATACTCTCGTTAAAGCTCGTTATTTGGCCCTCAAATATACGCTCCCTTAGGTATCCAGAATAACGAGAATAAAATGAATTTTTCAACCAAGGATGTTAACACACCCACTCAATGAATGCAAATATCGTTTTGGGTCGTTTGATGGAGAGTTCGGTGAAAACGAATAGCAGCATGGTGAGGCAAACAATTTGGATGGGAAGTGGCTCTCTACCAGTAGATGTTGTTATTTTCTATGATACTCAAGCAGGCGTCTACAACATTGGGATCGTAAAGAGTGTCTCTGTTGCCGGATATTTCTTCTTTCGCCTTTTCAATACCGAGGGCTGGTCGATAGGGTCTGTGTGGTACGATTGCATCCATAACATCGGCTACGCTCACGATTCGGGATTCAATGAGAATGCTTTCGCCGCTTAAACCTGATGGATATCCGGAGCCATCCATTCTTTCGTGATGTTGGAGGACAAATTCTGCAATAGGCCATTGTAACTCAATCGATTTTAATACGTCAAAGCCAGCCTGTGGATGTATCTTTATCATATCGAATTCTAATTCAGTTAGTTTGCCACATTTGGTGAGAATCTCTGTAGGTACCTGCATCTTTCCGATGTCGTGGATAGTTCCTGCCAGGTGGATGCTGTCAATTTGTCTCTTTGTGAGACCCATCTTTTCTGCTATGGCTCTGGCAAGACTGGCAACCTGGCGCTGGTGACCAGCTGTATAGGGATCCCTCATCTCTACTGTCATTGCTATGGCATAGATGGATCCTTCAATATTTGTCTTTATCTTATCTGTGCTCTCTTTCAGTTCCTTATAAAGAGATTCACTAAGTTTAACGCTTCTAAGGATATTTCCATAAGACTCTACAGCACTTACTACGGTATCCATGAGTTGTTCAGGATCCCCTTTTTGTACATAAGCGTGTGGCCGGAATTGTCTCCTTAAATCTCTTCTCTCTTCCTGCCTGGCAGTAGTGCCAGTGTGAAAAATTATTGGTACGTATGGGTTTATTAATTTGATTCTTTTAAATACCTGTAGTCCGGTCAGGTCAGGCATATTGATGTCTAAAACAACAGCGTGAATGTCGCTGTTGAATTTGTCAATTGCTTCCTTGCCTGTTGAAAATGCTTCTATCTGATAGTTTTCTTCCTCTAATATAAGTGTGGTCGTTTTGAGGACAAAATCATCATCATCTATAACCATTACTTTTGCTTTTGCCTGTTCGTATGAGTTAGCGTTCATGTTGTCTGTTTTTGTACGTTTTTAAAACTATTTACTGTTTTTTCCTATGGCACTAATTGTTAATTGTAATAACTTTACCAAATCAATTGGCTTGGTTAAATGAGCAAATGCTCCTGATGATACCGAGTGGTCTGAAAAATCTTCAATATTTTGGCCTGTTAGCATTATTACGTTTGTTGATGGATTAATTTTTTTGATCTCATCAAGTGTTTGAAACCCATCTATTCCGGGCAACATGACATCAATAAACGCGATGTCAAAGGGAGTTTCTTTTGCCATTTGTACTGCGGTGAGTCCATCTTGTGCGGCATAAACCCTGTATCCCTCTTTTTCCAATATTTCCTTTAGCGTTTCACGAAATGAAAGGTCGTCGTCAACAACAAGGACTGACGTCAATACCATTTCTTCTTTTATTTTTTGCAAAAGTTGTAATAATTCGTTTACATCGTTAAGAGGCTTCGGTAAGCACGTAAATGCACCGCGAGAGGTGGCTTTTGCGACAAGGTGCTCTATGTCTTGGCCAGTTATTATAACAACCTTTGTTCTCGGGTCAATTTTTTTGATCACTTCAAGTGTTTGTAACCCATCTATTCCGGGCATTGCGACATCAATAAACATAATATCAAAATGAGTCTCTTTTGCCATTTGTATTGCGGTATATCCATCTTCCGCTACAGACACACTGTATCCCCTGTCGTCCAGCACTTCCTGTAGCGTGTCACGAACAGAAGATTCGTCGTCAACAATGAGAATAGTTGTCTTTGCCAGATCTTCCTTTAGTATTTTCAGGATTAATTCCAGATCCAATGGTTTGTATAGGACTGCTTGTGTATTCAGTTTAACTGCCTCATTCAAAGTATCTTCATCAAGAAAAGCGGTCATGAAAAAAATAACTGTATCAGGGCGAATCTTCTTGATCTCTTTAAAGGTCTCTATGCCATTAATACCTGGCATTCTCATGTCAAGGAACGCGATTTCGAAATTTGCTTTTTCCGCAGCCTCTATCCCTTTATATCCATCTTCAGCCACAACGACATTATATCCTTCATCCTCCAGTATTCCTGCCAGGGTGATCCTTATACCGGGTTCATCATCAACGACTAATATGTTAAGCTGGTTTCGCATTTTTTATTTCTAATGGTAATTTGATAAACATTTTTGTTCCAATGCCCTCCTGGCTCTTTGCATATATAACTCCGTCATGTTTTTGCATAATTCCATGACACACTGCTAATCCAATCCCAGTCCCTTTGGCTTTTGTTGTAAACAGTGGGTCGAATATTTTCTTTATCTCTTTTTCAGGAATACCACATCCTGAGTCGCATATTTCTATTTCCATAAAATTTTCTGTTGCTTTCGTACTGATTGTTAATTTTCCGCCATCCACCATCGCCTGACAAGCATTTTCAATTAAGTTTATAAGAACCTGGCCTATTTGATTTGCATCAATCATTATCTTGGGCAAATTGGGGCCAAGGTTTTTAGATAGTTTTGTGTTTTCAGCTATTTTTACTCTTGATAGTGATTCATTGACAACTTCATTAATATCAGAACTGAATCTAGTTGGTTTGGTAACACGTGTGAATCCTAAAAGGTCATTTATTATCCTGGAACTCCTGTCAATCTCCTTGTCCATAATGTCAAGAAATTGGATGACCTTTTCATCAATATCCGGAATTTCTTTCCTGGATAATTTTCTTTTCAAAAGAAAAACAGCATTCTTTATGACGCTCAGTGGGTTCCTTAATTCATGACTTACTCCGGAAGCGAAAGTCCCTACAGCAGCCAACTTTTCCGTTCTTATTAATTGCTCTTCCGTATCCTGAAGTCGTTCTTCGGTAATTTGCTTCTCTTTTGAAAGCATTCTGCGGGCAATAAACTCTTTTTGCGTTATCCTTGAAACACCTATCAGATAAAATATGCCGATAAAAAGAGTTGCAAAGATAAAGTAATTATTGCTGATGAAAATGTCAATTTGTGTAATTTCCGGGTCAAATAGTATGATAAACAGGCAATACTCAATCCAAAAAATTACACCATTGAACAGCACCCAATAAACTTCCCACGGAATTCCCACAATTAATGCAATAATAATAAGAGAAATTCCTGCGTAGTAGACTGAAGTTTCTCCGCCTGCAATACAGATAAGGGTGCATACTGACAAATTTCCGGTATGGTAGATTGATATTGTAAGAAGCTTAGGATTGTTTTTAAACAGAGACTTTTTGCTGCATAAATACAGTGTAAAAAAGATAAGGCAAGTTAAGAACCTCACTTCTAACATAGTAAACAGGATGTCATTGTAGATGATATAATCAAGGATCCCAAAAAGAGGCCAAAAAAAGAGACATAAAAAAATTGACCGTCTTGTATTTGAATATATCCTCTCCTTTTTCTCTATTATAAAACCTTCCCTAAATTCAGCCGGAATATTCTTATCAGAAACATTGGTAAGGTTAACTATAGAAGTAAGCTTTTTATACAACATTTTTCTGAAGACCTTCCATTAATAAAGGACTATTTAGCACGGTTAACCCGACCATGTGGTAATGTAAAATCAAGTATTTGATGAAAGGCGAGGAGAGGCATCATCAAAGGTTGTGATGAAAACATATGTAATGGATCCGCTTTTGACCCTGTTAGCTGAATAGATAATTTTTCTCTTTTAAGCCATTCAACCTGACGTATCCTGTCAATTCTAAACTTTGTTCTGGTAACTTCACTAATTTGAGGCCCTTGACCATCGACACTCGGAATATATTTATAGTTATAAATCTTTGGAAATATTAAGGTCAATAATTGGGACGGCAAGAGTTGGCTAAATATATTTACAAGAAACGATAATATTCTTCTCTTACATCTTCTGCCATTTACATTT
This sequence comes from Candidatus Scalindua sp., assembly GCA_021777035.1. Lineage (GTDB taxonomy): Bacteria > Planctomycetota > Brocadiia > Brocadiales > Scalinduaceae > Scalindua. The sequence continues at coordinate 30,244 of JAIQZR010000182.1, forward strand.
ATAATGTTCTTATTTAGTCGTGTGAGGACAATGGATATTGTTTCTCCTTCTGTTTTGATTTTTGTTTCTCCCTGCTTTTTTGGGAAGCCATAAATTTCTCTGCCCGCAGCAACTGCCCTATCATTGCTTGCATATGTATATGCGGCATAAAGTCCAAAATCGAACAACGCCCCTTTTTTTCTTACAGGAATGAAGATACAGGATTCATTGTATTCATATTTCAAAGCAGGATCGTATTCGGGATAGACGGTTGGATAATCAACTAGAGCTAGTATTATTATATCTTTGAAGGGAAATACCTGAAGTCCCTCTGGGAGTATGGATTTTATGTATTCCGGTTCGGCTTTACAAACCATTAGATGAAAATCCGCATGTTCAAAATTAAATGGCCCGTGAAGCACTAAAGGTGATCCTATTGGCATTCCTCTAAAATACATATTAATTTCCTCAAGAGATCATGCGTCCAATTAAAAAAGTTAGAAATTATAAATTGTAAATCATTTTTATCCTGTTATTCAGATTATAGATCCTTGGGCTATTTTATTACCGTACCGTTAGATAATTTTAGATCGCAATTGACTTTAATACCTCCAATAATACGATCCACATTACCTAGCTTCTTCAATGGATCCACTTCAGAATCAAAGAACTCAAGTTCTATGTTCTCATTATTATATAAATGTACCTGCTTAAGTTTAATCAAGGGTGTAACTAAAGTTAATTCTGTAAGTTGGGCTCCTTTTCCTATTACGTCAGGGATTTCTTTGTAATTTAGCAACTTCAAGGCAATTTCAGTTAAAGGTTGATAGGATCCGCGACCGGAAGCATCACTATGGCGGTTGGCATCTCTGTTGACGGGTTCTAACGAGGATCGCATTGTGTCCTTAAGTGTTATATTGTTTAGCTCCAGGCCCAGGTAATTTTTCAGATTATATGCAAATTCCGTATCTTGTTCAATAATTTTTCCGTCCAGTTTTGCCTTTAATCTAACTAATCCGGTATCTCTTCTGGTAAGGTCACATACTAAAGTCTTATCAGCGTCTTTATAGTCAACCGTTACGCTACCAAATTTATATGGGATGCCATAAACTTCTCTTCCGGTAGCTATGGTAACATCCAGGTTGCAATAGCTGAAAATAGGAAATAAAAGAGGGCCATCATTAGAACGGATCGTAACAGGTGTTAATATTGATAGATCTAAAAAATCATATTCCATTTCAGGCCATCCTTCAGCCACCACATGTGGGTGCTTTGAGGCAACCAACAATACCGTTACGGGTTCTATTAGTTTTACTTTTTCAGGTATCCACTTATATATCCCTTGACCATCCATTTCGAGAATAAAGATATGGAATTCTGAATTCTGAAACGAATACGGGCCCGGATGAACCAGTGGGGCACCTATGGGCATTCCTGTTTGTTTCATAGTTTAATCCAGCCAAATAAAGTTCTCAACAGTTTAAGTAAGAAACCATCTTCTTTCGATAAAATAATTGCCTCTTCTTTATTGTTCAGTTTCAGTATCTCATTAGCAGCTAGTTTACCGGCAATATTGGCGCCTTCCATGCAGATTAAATCCATACGTTTATTTCTTACCCAATCACCAGCAAGAAAAAGGTTTGGAAACGGTGATTTTGTAAGCGGCCTGTATTCAGTAGATTTGGGCAGGGTCAAAAAGAACCGGCTGTGCCTCGCATTGTTTTCATGGAATTCGTCATGAAGGATAAGGCTTTTATCGAATTTAGTCGGATCATTAGGGTCTCTACATACCTTAAACTCATCATATTTTACAATCTCACTTAGTGCCAGTTCTTTAATCTGCTCTTCTGTCCATCCATGCTCTATTCCCTTTATTTTTGAATGGCGAAAGAAACCCTGTGACCCAACCATATCCAGTACGGCACCCAATTGATCATTGTTCTTATACTCATCAATGATGTTCTTATAATCGATAGCAGTACTAAAAGGGGTTTCAAGGCCCACTACAACATTATTGATCTCCGGAAGCTTCACTTTATTGTTTAACCATACTTGGTAGGCAAACGTTTCTATGGTGTCAAATGCCCACATATTTCTGAAATATTCAATGTCCCATAACTCACGATCTCCGGGATTTAACTCTTTAAAATTCTCTGCCGGCAAGGTACTGATATAATAGTCTGCCTGATACTCTTTCTTGTTTTCCTGAGTAACCGGGACGTCGCCATTTTCCCATGGGAATCCATGATGGCATACTGGCTTTGTAGCAACAACACCAGCGATTTTTCCGTTATCATGTTTCAACTCAATTGCCTTCTGCCAATAGACAATCTTTCCACCTTTTTTTATGAAATGTTTCCCAATTGGATCCATCAGTGTCTCAGTAATGCCGCCGTTAAAGTAATATACCCCTGCGGATTCATAATCCTTAAACATTTCAATAATGCCGTTTAAAGAGGCGTAAGCAGAAAAACCATAGGGGAAATTAAAATCACCTTCCTGGAGCATTCTGAAAACATTTTTTCTAATAGTACTCTCTCTCAGCCCTCTACCGCGACTCCATGAAGCAAGTGAATGGTAGTCGTATTCATCATAATTTTCAGATAGCTTTTTAGGGTCTTGCCTGAAGATATTGAATCCCCACAGTCCAAATCCTAGTTTTTCCATAAAAGTAAATGCTTTACTTCCAATGCCAGCCATAAGAATGTGAAACGGGAACGGGAGATTTGCATACTTGAGTCTGTGGATCTTTCCTCCTTCCATAAGAAAAAGTGAGTGATCGCTAGGTACCAGGTTTTTGTACGCATCAACCCTCTTCAGTAAATCGATAAAGTTGTGGTAAAACCCAAAAACTGCGTGGAATCCGTGGTTAATAATCGCAGGGCCTTTATATTTGTATTTATTGTTGCCTGCTGCATCGACAGTAGATTCTACCTTGCCTGTGTGCGGAGATTCTGAAGAACCAGTATGCTTCGGCCCGGATTCGTCTTTCTTCGGATTATCATGCCATGTCGCTTTCGGGTCTACTCTTGCATCTCTCCATGAAGACCCTTTTCCTCCCAGGCGATGTCCTTCAGTAATTAACGTTACTTCAAACCCTCTTTCTATGAGCTCTACTCCCGCTGTCAAACCGGCAACGCCACCGCCAATTATCAAAACCTGTGTCTTTACTACCGGTATGGGTGGTACGGTTTCATCGTTTGTCGCACCTTCATCGATCCATTTCTCAACTAATTCTATCTGTTCGTCTGTAAAATATTGCCCTCCCATCGGCATTCTTTCCCGTCCACCCTCTCCCTTTAGCCTCTTGATTATTTCACTCCCTGAGCTATCACCAGGTTTTATCCATCCTGTATTCATCAAGGATTGATATGTTGACAAATTATTGTGGCATTGAATATGAGGGGATAGCAATGGAAGTATCTGTTCTTTAAAACTGATCATGCCAGTTCCATTATTGTCGATATCCGGATGGTCATTAGTAGCGATTTCGTCAGAAATGATTACTGCTTCATCTCCTTCGATAAAAGTCTCTAACGATTTCAGTGGCTGTGTTGGTGGTGGACTGAGTACTGTGCCATCAAGAGCGTATGTTCCTCCGTGACAATGGCACCAGTATCTATCGTTAAAATCCTGGTACTTTACTGTACATCCCCTGTGTGTGCACTTTGCGGAAAGGGCCATTATCTCGTCTTTCTTTTTCCGGAGGAAGACGGTAGTTTTGCCGGATAGTATTATTGTGACTGGCTGGTCTGTTGGGATGTCTGCCAGGGGGATTCTATATTCTGTCTTTTTGCCTGCTTCTTTTTCATCGTAGGCCCCTTCATCAATCCATTTTTCAATCAATCCAATCTCTTCGTTCTTAAAATAAGAGCCTCCCTTAGGCATCCGTTGTCGTCCGCCTTCTCCTTTTAGTCTCTTAATTAATTCACTTTCTGTTCCATTATTCGGTGTCACCCATCCGGTGTCCATCAGGGATTTATATGTAGATAAAGCATTATGACATCGAGAAAAACGGGAGAGTAATGGAAGTATCTGCTTTTTGAAACTGATCTTACCGGTCTGGTTACTGTCTACATCAGTTTTCTGTGTGGCCTTGTTTCTTGGCCCAAATACAGGCCCTTCTACTGTCCCTTTTAGGACGGAATATACTTCGCCGGTCTTCACTATCTTTCCATGAGCATATTTAAAAGCGGCAATCGGATTAACCGGATCCACATATGCAGTTGTTATATTATTAACGTAACCCCGGTCAGTAAAAATATCGCGCATCACAGATTCAGAATTTGAAGACTTATTCTCTTTTGCAGGGTATGAAAACAGGGCAAATGCTACTGTGTCTGGCAATGAATCCTGTATGGAAATAATTGCCTTAAACGTGCGTTCTTTGTTATCATTGCTGTCTGTAATTCTGTCACACTCTACACTAACTACATCACCATTGTTCAAGCCTCTTTTTTTTGCCACATTTTCATTGACTTCCAGTATGGTGCCGGGCATATCGGCTGGATAACGCTTTGAGATGTAATCGTTACGAGAGTGGGTGAACATCGAATTCCATGTATGATTGAATCGTCCGTTAGTTATCCACAGTTCGTCTGCTTCCGGGTCTGGCTGCATCTCTTTTTGATGGCCTTTTATTTCATTCCAACCGGGATTTAAAAAAAATAATTTGCCTGACCGGGTATTGAACGTTTCCTTTGGATATAAACTGGGTGTTCCCGTTAACTTGCCATCAATAAGCTTCGTTGGAAGGATAATCCCATTCGTCCCCAAATCCCTAAGTACATCGTGACCTGTCTTATTATTTTCGTCAGCGAAATCCAGGATACCTTTAAATCTCTTTTTGTTATCACTTTCAGCCGCTTCTTTAAAAAGTTCATGTGCATCATTCCAATTAAAATCTTTACTAAAGTCGCTATTGATAGAAAGTGCAATTTTCTTGAAAATCTTCCAATCCGGTAAACAATCTGTTGATGGGCTATCTTGGAATCGTTCGTAAATCCGTAAACGACGTTCACCATTCCAACGAGAAAAATCCTCTTCACCCCAACCTGCTGCAGGCAAAACAATATCTGCTTCCATTGTTGTCAGATTAGGATAAATATCCTGATGTACTAAAACAAGCCCTGACCGTTCCATCCTCTCACTTAGTTTTTCTATAATATGGTTAATATCCTTCTTTGTTGGCCTTATTTCGTTTTGATGTATACGTTTTTTTATATGCGTCCATTTAGTTTGTGCATCATTGGTCTGTCCCGCAGGATTACAACCTATAGTCCAATAAAATTTTATATCGTTATTTAGGATATGACTATCTACATTATTTGGAACCGGTCGTTTGACTTCATTATCCAGATAATAATCTGATGCAGATTCAATGGGGTAGCCAGATGCATTGACCCAGCCTTTTTGGTGCCCTCCGGCCCTTCCGGTAACTCTTCCAGGTTGGCCAACACTCCCTGTCAGAACCGCAAGATTGGCGACGGCGGTAGTGTTTTGATAGTTGAAACCCCAGATAATTCCTTTTTCAAATATAATAGAGGTTCTTGGCCTTGTGCCATCATTCGCGGGTTTTGCAATTAACTCTGCCACTTCTCTGATTTGGTCTGCACCTATTCCTGTTATCTCTTCAGCACGAGGAAGATCAAACTCCGGTGTGTTCAATACTATATTCTTGAACTCCTGAAACGTTGTCGCATTTTTAACTCTACGCCAGTTCTTCTTTTTATCTTCTCCCTCTTTTTCCAGGTCTGATTGTTTACCGGTAAATTTGTCTATAAATGTACTATCCTCCCAGCCATTTTTCAATATAACCCTGGCAATTGCGTGAAGTAATACTACATCTGTCCCCAATTCCTTCAATTGAAGATGAATGCCTCCTGTATTTACCGCGTAGTCAGCCGTTATATGCCTTCTGGGATCAATACATATAAGCTTTTTCCCCATCATATAGTTCATAAAAAACACAGAAGCATTTTCATAGGGATTGCTACCAATCAATAATATAGTTTCTGCCTCCTGGATATCCTTGTAGGAAAAATCATGTGGCCCAAAACCTGCGTCAGACAATCCGGGTGTAGAGGATGCTAATGCGGGGCGATCGTGATGGGTCAAATTAGGAGTTCCTATTTTACCAAAAAAGAGTTTTGTTGCGGCAAAAGTATTTTCGATAAACTGATAACCATACATTTTGACTCCCAGACCTTCTGGCTTCTTGAACTTGGCCTCATTTTCTTTAAAGTCTGTTGCTTTTTTTATTAAAGAAGCCATTACCTGGGCAACCTCTTCCCATGTAAACTCTTCTAATGTTCCATTGATTCTGATTTGTGGTTTCTTTAGTCGGTCTTCTGTCGACTTGCTTCCCGGAGAAACAAGATTGCGTCCCATGCTTCCGCCTCGTACCGAATGGTTGCCACTGTTCAACTCGCATAGCGGATCTGGGGCTACAGCAGCCATCATGAGTTGTCCGTTGTGGTTAATCATATCAGTCATGGATGGAGAGATCCACTTGGCTATTTTGGGGTCCATAGTATGCGGGCCTGGGTGCTTGTTGCTGTCCCAAACGTGTATCTTGTAGCCGCAACCAACAATGCAGTATTGACATGCGGTTGTGTATACATAGTATTTGTTGTCGTCAGATGGATCAATATTTGGAGGATAATGGACTGCTTCGGGACTTTTACGATTTGCAGTCTGCAAATCGTGGGTTACTGGCGGCATAATTAAACCTCCTTAAAAGAACATTTTTTTCGGGCTTAGTAATATACACAGTAAACGTTGTTCAATTTTTTTATCTTCTTTAAAGTGGAGTGTCGCATACTTCCATGTAAACTATGATACCTGCACATATCTAAGTAATGGTTACCACAAGTGCTCATCAGGGACTGCTGAATATCACTTGTCCGTTTGCTGGCCATAGACTAATCCGTATGGGACAGAGTTGTCGAGATAAAAGCCACTGGCCTCAATCGCGTTCCTATTATCAATTGTAATCAATTTCAACTTTACCTGTGGAAGACACTCAGTGGCTTGACCAATTACTACCATTCCACCTTTGCTAAGGTCAAAAGAAGTTAAATGTCCAGGGCAGGGGCCTATCACGTGAGGAGTGTTTTTGCCATCTGCAGGATGCAGATCCCAACCTAAATGTGTACACCTTTTATGAAAGGCCACCAGTTCATCATCTGTGGTATTATCAAATTTAAGCCCATTATAAAGCGGGCCTTTTAACCTGATAACAAAACTTTCATGAAAATCACTATCTACTGGAAAAAAATGACAATCTCCTGCCTTCGCTAACTCTTCCAAATACACAATCGCTTTGTTCATGAATAATCTCCATTTTTGCATTCTTATCAGCTAATTTAATTATATAGAAATTTCCTTTTTAAGTCTTTAGTTTAAAATAAGTTATAACAAAAACAAAAACCCGTATCCTCACGCAAAGCCGCAGAACGCTAAGAGAGAAAAAGTGAGTCATGGCTCATAAATATTCGTATATTTTCTCGGCAGTTTTATTCTTTTCGATCTTTGCGGCTTTGCGTGAGCATATTTTTACTGAAAGCCCGCCCGTAGGGCGCTAATTTAGTGTATAGGAATTTCAAAATCGGCGCGTAACTTGCCCGAATAGGTACAGGCGGGGAAACCCGCCATACACACGTGGCATTTTCGCTGTAGGTCGGGTTTCCCCGCCTGAATAGCGAAGTCGGGCAGGTTACCCGACATCATCATTGTCCGTATACCCATTTTATTTAAATGTAGAGTCTTTTCAATGTTTGGTAGGAGCCGTCTCCCGACGGCGATCGTCGGGATTTTACCCTAAGAATTCGGTCGCCAACCCGCCCGAACGTACTGTTCGGTACGGGCGGGCTGGAGTTGGCTCCTACCTGTATAATTATGCCAAAGGCTTAACTTGGTGTATAGGAATTTCAATGTTGATAACACTTCGACTCCGCTCAGTGTGACATTGTTCTAAGTGCCTGTGTTACGTCATCCTGAGCGGAGTCGAAGGATAGTCCTTTGTCGTAATAGCGACCTAACTTGATGCATAGGAAATTTAAAGTCGTCTGGTAAGAAATCCGCCCTACAAAATATTATATTCTTTAACTTCTTTCATCCTAACGCCGATATGTTATTCCGACAGTTAAATCGTAAGATATCGCGTTAACCGAGCTATTGTCAAAATCGTTACCGACAATAATACCATTATCAACATATTCTTTATCGCTTATGACATATTCAAAGGCATTACTTATTTCCCAATTTTCCCATTTATGGCTATAACCGAAAGTAAAGCTATGTTTTAATATGCCTGGGATCAAAGGTGTTAGTGTGCTATGTGGAACAGGATTTTCATTGAAAGTATATCCTAAACGAAAAATATCATCATCTTTTCCTTTCGCAAAGTATTCATAACCAAAACGAAATGCGAATGTGTTATCCCAATCAAGCGGAAGAACATCATTGACAACGCGACCAAAGATCCCGTTAAACTGAACGTTATCACCATCGTCTAGCTTAAGATGCGTCTGGTCAAATGCAGAAGCCCAATTAAACCAGACTACATCAGAAGAGAGTCTATGAGACATTCCTATCTGGTGTGAAATACCAACTCCTATTGTCCTGGGCCATTCAAAGTTACTCTTTAGGTCATATTCTGCCCCAGGATTTCTGAAAAAACCACTTCCTGGAGCGGCTGGTGGAAGTGTTATTTGTGCGTCTCCTCTTAATGTAGATTTAGATTCACTCACAAATGACAAACCAATTACCGTTTTTTCCAGAAGCTTATATTGCATGCCAAGAGTGTAAGCGTACCCAATATCATCTGCTTCCAAGTCAGCTAATAGGGCGGTTCCTGCAAATGCTCCTTCCTGGAGAGAATATGGCATTTCAAGTTCTAGATGGTGAAGCGTAGGGCCAATAGATGCGCCTATAGATAATTTATTATTTACTCTGAATGACGTAGAGAATAATATTTTGATTAGAGATGCTTTGGAACGGTAAAGTTGTTTGCCAAAACTGGTAGGGATGGTAAAACCAAGTATATTTACATTTGCAGAATGATTTAAATGATATTCAGTGCTAAAGCCGGCAGGAGTGAATAAGCCGGCTCCAAAGGCGAACTTGCTCTCTTCATGCGGCTTGTATACTAAAGAAAAGGATGGAAGGGTGAATATTTCATGTTTCGAATGATCTATGTTTTGAGGATCCCTATACCTGACTTCCGGATAAATTAATTCGAGGCTTGCATCCAGTTGCATCCCTGCCGGCATATTAATTAGTGCGGCTGGGTTATCATGTATTAAAACCCCGTTATCGAAATGAGCAATATTCGTTCCGCCTCTTCCCGCAGAAGTAGCACCCATGCTGTCAAGTACCACTCCAGCAGCAAATATCTCATTTACTGCATATATAGACGAAAATATAAAGACTATAATAATCCAAACAGCAGGCTTTTCTGTTACAAGGGCTTTCACTCTATCTCCTTTTGTATACCGCACAACTCATGACAAAGATGGTGTTAATTGTCTTTTGATAGTTTCGTGTATAACGAGTTTGAGATAATTAAACAAGTCGATGTTGGCAGATCCTCTCGCCATTTATAAAGACATATAAATTAAAGATTCTTCTTTATTTCCTCCAGAATGATTTTGGTGATGCCTTTTGTTGTGGTAACATCCATATTTAGATTGATTTGAACGACACGGGCTTTCCTTGCCGAGAACATTGAAATATAGTATTCAATACTTTATAAAAGTCAAGATAAAATAGTGGAAAATAGTGAAAGAACCCATCTCTCAGCACGGTGTAATAAAGTCTGTTATTATGCTGTTCAAGTCTGGCTTACTGATTTCTTCAAGTTCATACTTTGCCCTGACTATAGGTTTATTTATATTGATTATTTTGCTTAAATCGATTGGTGTGCCTGTGATGACAACATCACACTCGGTTTGATTAATAGTCTCTTCAAGCTCGACGATTTGTTTCCGGCTATAACCCATGGCAGGGAGAAGCTTGTCAATGTCATGATATTTGTTGAATGTCTCTTTTATACTACCGATTGCAAACGGCTTTGGATCGACAAGTATGGATGGGCCATATTTTCGGGCTGCCAGAACCGCAGCGCCATAAGCCATCCCACCATGTGTTACTGTCGGCCCATCTTCCACGGCAAGGATTTTCTTGCCTTTAATTTTTTCAGGATTTTCAACTGAAATATTCAATGTCGCGTCAATAATGGAAGCGTGTGGGTTTATTCTATTTATATTCTCTTTGACCTTTATTATGTTTTCTGTTTCAGCATACTCTTCTTTGCTTATGATAACTATGTCTGCAAGTAGCAGATTGGTCTCACCCGGAAAATATGTTAATTCGTGCCCCGGTCTATGTGGGTCAACAAGAGTTATATGAAGATCCGGATTGAAGAAGGGTAAATCATTGTTGCCCCCGTCCCATACGATTACGTCGGCCTCCTCTTCTGCCTTTCTTAAAATTGCTTCATAATCAACACCAGCGTAGACTATGATTCCCTGTTCAATGTGCGGTTCATACTCCTCCATCTCTTCTATTGTGCACTCATGCAGGGCAAGGTCTTCATATGTTTCAAAGCGTTGTACTTTCTGCTTTACAAGATCTCCATAGGGCATAGGATGGCGAATGGCCACAACTTTTTTCCCTGCATCTTTTAGTATCCGGCACACTCTTCTTGTGGCCGCACTCTTTCCGCATCCTGTTCTGACCGCACAGACCGCAACAATGGGGACTTTGCTTTTGAGCATGGTTTGTTCAGCCCCCATAATAATAAAACTGGCGCCGGCAGCCTGAACCTCACTGGCCTTGTGCATCACGTATTCGTATGGCACGTCACTGTATGAGAACACCACATCATCAACCTTGTGCTCCTTGATAAGCCCGGTTAGCCGTTTTTCATCATAGATGGCAATGCCTTCAGGATACAACTTGCCTGCAAGTTCAGAGGGATAAATCCGGTCAGCAATGTTCGGAATTTGAGTTGCCGTGAATGCAACAACTTCATAGTCTTCGTTGTCTCTAAAGCATACGTTGAAATTATGAAAGTCTCTACCCGCAGCACCCATTATCAGGGTTTTCCTTTTTTTCATGTTTTCATAATCCTGAGATAATTGTTATTAACAGATTTTATTGTGTGAAATTACTACAGTATGCAACAAATATCAATAGAAAATAATTTTGTTTTCTGTGCTTTTTCAAAATCCACTTGCCTTGATTCTGAATTGGGAATACAATTGTTTCAACTGCCGGAGATGATCCCTATAGAAGTGAATAATATTACAGGTGCTTCTTTCAAACAAAATCAGCAGTGTCCGGTTAGGTTTTTACGAGTACGGTTTTTTATGCCCGATCTGTCTGAAGATACGTAGGGCGAGGCTTTAGCCTTGCGCTTAATGTACGAAAGCAAACCTACCCGCCCGAACGTGCCGGTTGGGTACGGGCGGGAAGGATTGCCCTACGTGCTACAT
>JAIQZR010000183.1 GCA_021777035.1 Candidatus Scalindua sp.
CCATCGGCATGGTTATCTACCGTTAAAACTTCTAACGGATTCCCACGATCATGAGCCTCCTTCGTTTTGTCAATAATGAGGTCAACAACTTTACGGGTCTCCTCATGCGTCAAATCTTCTTCGATTAACCTGGATCCCCTGCCGGAATAGACTAAATGGTAAAAACATACCCTTGGGATTCCTTCTTTTTCAATGAGATCGAATATTCCGGGAATGTCCTGCGCATTTCTCTTATTTATAGTAAAGCGGAGCCCTACTTTTATCCCTAACTTCAGACAATTTCTGATCCCCTGCAAAGCATCATCAAAGGCGCCTTCAATACCACGGAATTTATCGTTTGTCTCCTTTAATCCGTCAAGGCTTATTCCAACATAAGAGAGCCCGAATTTTTTTAATTCTTCCCCTTTTTCTTCGGTGATCATCGTTCCATTTGTGCTTATGACAGCCCTCAAGCCTTTATCTTTGGCATATGCTATCAACTCCATCAAATCTTCTCTCATCAATGGTTCGCCGCCTGAAAAGAGAAGTACCGGAGCGCCGTACTCTGCAAGGCCGTCAATCATAGCCTTAGCTTCCTTCGTACTTAATTCGTTTGTATATTCAATATCTTTAGATTGAGAGTAGCAATGTACGCATTTAAGATTACACCTCTGACCCACATTCCATACAACTACAGGTTTTTTATCTTTAGAAAATTGTAAAAGATGTGAGGGTAATTTACTTGAATCCCTGCCATATCTTAATGCATCGGAAGGCTCTACAGTGCCACAATATAACTTCGAAATACCAATCATTTTTTCACCTCATAAACTAATGTATTTAAACGACAAAATCTTTATTTAATCCTTCATACTACTATGTTTTATTCTATGAGTCAATCTGTTTCATTTCGTTTCTTCCGTATTTTTGGCTATTGCCTGCTCAATCTCTTCAAGTAATTCCGGCTTACTTTCAATAAATTTCTTGGTATTTTCTCTTCCCTGTCCCAGTCGTATCTCTCCATATGAGAACCATGTACCGCTTTTTTCTATTATCTGTGCTTCAACGCCAAGATCAACAATATCACCAGACCTGGAAATGCCATGGTTGAACATTATGTCAAATTCTGCCTTTTTAAATGGTGCGGCCACTTTGTTCTTTGCGATTTTCGCCCTTACTCTGTTTCCAATAATCCGTTCGCCATCCTTGATACTGCCAATTCTTCTGATGTCAACTCTGACAGATGAATAGAACTTTAACGCTCTTCCTCCGGGTGTCGTTTCCGGGTTACCAAACATCACCCCTATTTTTTCACGTATCTGGTTGATAAAGATAAGACATGTCTTTGATTTAGAGATTACAGAAGTAAGTTTTCTAAGTGCTTGTGACATTAATCTGGCCTGTAATGCGACATGTGAATCACCCATCTGCCCCTCAAGTTCTGCCTTTGGTACGAGGGCGGCTACAGAGTCTACAACAATTACATCAACTGCATTGCTTCTTATTAAAAGTTCTGCGATTTCCAGTGCCTGTTCTCCGGTATCCGGTTGATTAACCAATAAAGTGTCCAGATTTACACCCAGTCTTTTTGCATAATCGGGATCAAGGGCGTGTTCAACATCAATAAAAGCGGCTGTGCCTCCCTGTTTTTGTGCATTGGCAACAATGTGAAGGGTCAAGGTGGTCTTTCCTGAAGATTCGGGGCCAAAAACTTCCACTACTCTTCCGCGCGGCATCCCGCCTACTCCGAGGGCAATATCCAGGGAAAGTGAACCGGTTGATATTACGGGCACATCAAGTTTTTGATCTGTGCCGAGACGCATTATGGATCCTTTACCAAATTGCTTTTCAATCTGTGATACCGCTCTGTCCAGAGCTTGATCCTTTTTTCCAGCCTCAGGCTTCTCCTTTTCAGGATTTTCCGGTTTTTGTGACTTTGCCATTAATTATTCCCCTTAAGTAGTTATTTTTGTTTTTCTTCACTAATCTCTTCTTCATTTGTTGCCATATCTTTGATCTCTTTTGGAAATAGAGGGATTACAGCTTGTGTTCCTTTATCGAGGTTTTTTGCAATCAAGGAACCATCAATTGTTTTCCTTGTCCGATTGTTTCCCCAAAATGAAACGCCTGCTATGATAACACAACACACTATTAATGTTTTTATAAATGAGATACCTCCTCCAATAAGCCTTCCGCTCATTCCAAATTTTCTTTTTGTTAGAAATCTCCTGAATATATTTCCTGCCGCATATGTTACAACCAAAATAATGCCGAAGATAACCGCATAGCCCAGTATGTTAGAAACCTGCAGGCTGAATACCCCTTTTACAAGACTGCTTAATAGTTTATGGAATAAGAGGGCAGCGACGATAGATAGCGCAACTGAGGAGATCCGGTAAATTTGCCAGAGAGGACCGCTAACTACTCCAAACAGCGCTCCTATTGCAAGAACTCCAATCAATGTAAAATCCAGCCAGTTCATAATCTTGATACAGTAAGAATGTGCTTGAATATAAGTTTTATTTAAAAAGACCTTTAAAGAGCTTCTCTACAGCATCCTCTACGACATTCTCTTTCTTTTCCGCCGGTTGCGTCTCTTTTTCGGCCTCTCCGGTTTCTGTTTTTTCCTGTAGATCCGGGCTTTCGGTTTGTTGTTCAGTATTTTCGGAACGACCTAATATTCCTTGCAGGATATTACCAATTTCTTGCGGCTTTGGCCATTTAAAAGAGAGCTTCGGTCTATTGATTGTCCCTGTTACTACTATTGGCAACTTTGAACCCTGGCCCAATACACCTATTATTTTTTTGGCATCCCTACCAACATGTTTACTCAGCATCTCAGCATCTGCGGAATACTCTATCCGACCATCAAAAGAGGTCCATCCTGATAAACCAATGTTAAACTCCTTGCCATTAACGCTGATATCATCGTTTAATATTTTGCTGTCATTAATAGTAAATTTGGTAACAATCTTATCAAATTCGTATTCATCGCCCTTTCCTAAAGCCTTGAGGATCCCGGATGTCACCTTGCCTCCCTTTATGTAGCCATTTTGAATCTCTATCACTCCCTCGCCATCGAGAGTTTTACTCAATTCTTCCTGCCAGTCCAGGCCTTTACCCGTTGCTTTAAGCTGCATATTCAGCTGTCCCGACAACTTGCCTTCCGGAGCGGCAAGAACAGGGACAATATATGCCAGGATATCCATATTTTGGTTGATGTTTGTACCAGATAATTTCATATCAAAAACTAAAGGAGGTTTTTCTTCCTTAAAGTCAGCGCTTGCCGATACCGTACCCAAACCATCATTCAGCATAAATGAAAAATCCTTTGTCGCAAAGAACCCATCATCCAGAGCAAACCCTGCCTTAAAATCTTTTATTTCGTATGCATCGTACACGATTCTTTCCATAGACATGTTTCCATTGAAGTCCATCTGTTCGTATATATTCTCGTTTTCCTGTGCTGATAGCTTTCCGTTCATCTCCATGCCAACAATGCCTTCTCCTGTCATGTTGGTATCTACCGGAAACATGCCCGCAAATTTTTTGGTTATTTTGTCTAGATCCATTTTCATGGAAACTTCGTAATCGATATTCATCTCCTTGCTTAAACCGGCAACTCCACCTTTTGATTCCATTTTTAGAAACTCAGATTCAATATCCATTTTCTCAACATTCACAGAATCTTCCCTAATCTTATAGTCAAGTGTATGTAAAAGTTTAAGGCCTAGATCAGATATCGTGTTATCTTTAAGAGGCCCTCCTGTTGCATTTATACTGTCTAGTGCCGTTATCCCGTCAAGCCTTACCCCTTTTTCAACGTGACCTTTTACACTGATTTCCGAATCTATATTTCCACCGACACTCAACCCCTCAGGCAGTGATACTATACCCTTGAGACCTTTCGTAAGCTTTTCAATATCACCCAACAGAAATATGTTTAAGTCAACTTCCCCCTTATTGACTACCGTGCCGGAAGTCCTTATTTCAGCGAAACCCGTATTCATGCTGAGGTTCCTTAATTCAAGATCACTGTTTTGTAGATCATAAACGATGTCATGGCCTATAGCAATCTCAGGCTCCTCAAACGGGCCCATTGTTCCTACCCTCGCGTAAAGGCCCTTTATATCTGTTTTGCCCTTCACTTTTATTACACTTTCCCGTCCTTTGAGATCGATGTTTGTCTGCAGCCGCCCCGCAATCTCCGTTTCATCAGGCAGCAATCCACCAATCTCATTCATCAGTTTTGTAATGTCTAAATCCAGAAAGACCTTAAAATTTAAATTCCTTGTACTCTTTAATTCGGTGACCACGCCGGCCAGAAACATATCCAGGGGCGCAGAATCAATCCCGACCTTGTAAACGGTAATCTTATCATTCGTTATATCTATGTCCGCGTTCTGGACTAATTTTATACTCGACTGCCGTATCTGCGTATCACCAAGAGGCCCGCCAGAGATCTTAAGGTCTGTAATCTCTGTACTACCTTCTACACCTATCGCCTTTTCAAGCTGTCCATCAGCAGTAATCTTTGAACTGATTGTACCTTCTACCTGCATGCCTTTAGGCAATCCCAACATCCCTGCGAGGTTTTCTGTAAGTTTTTTCAAGTCAACATTCATGGAAAAATCCAGGCCACTACCGCCTTCACCCTTAAATTTTGCCATATCAAAGTCTGACGTTATCAGGGCAAAACCGGTCTTCATATTAAACGTTCCTTTTACGTTTTCAGGATCAATTTTCCCATCCTTTGCTAATGAAATATTTAGAACGATGTCCGCATGCTCTATTTCACCCTTTGCTACAATGTCAAAAGCGCACTTAAGCTTAATCGGTTTGTTCAGAGAGTCGATATCAACGGTAGTACTCAGATCCTTTATCTGTGTCTCTTCCTGCAAGAGGTGATCAATGAACGTAAATTTCCCATTGCTGATCTTCGCTTTAATTTTGAGATCAGACAAAAGAGCAGGAATAACCAGAGGTGTATGCCCCGGTTTCATACCAGGCTTACCGACTACGTCAGGGACAGATTGTTCAACAATTCCGGATGTGGATTTTGGCCCAGCAGGCTTGCCCTTATCTTCAAAATTAAACACGCCTTCCTTGTCTTTCTGTATAACAATCTCCGGGCTGTCAATTATCAAATCATTTATTCTGAACTGTCTCTTAATAAGCGGCATGAAATCTATATTACAGAGTATTCTTTTTACCTTAACAAACGTATCCCCCGGAATATCATCCCTCTCCTTAATATAAATATTCTTTATGTCAAAGCCGCTTGACCAACTCATATTTATATCATCAATCTCGACCTTGCGGCCCAAACCGGCTTCCAAACTACTAATAATTCTGTTTTTTACCATGCCGGTGGACACAATGGCAGGGGCCAGTAATACAATAATTATCAGGGTCATAATGACACCACCAATGGATATACCAACGATCATCGGCCATCTTTTTCTGTTTTTTTTCTGCATATTATTTCCGGTTTTTGAGGATTTGAAAGACTATGCTATAGAACCACCAAAATGATGTATGGTTATTGTAGTAAATAATTGTTGGAGACTAATTTAAACGAAGTGCGACCCTGAAGATTTAAACAGGGTGTAGTCTATTTTAGTACATATATAATGTCAAGGTAATTCTAGTGATTATCACCTCTCAAAAAAAGTTTGATTCCCAATAGACTCTTGGAAGAGATCATCTCTTTATTTACCACACTATTTTGTTTGCTTTTTTACATTGAGAGGGTTAGATTTGTGTCTGGAAACTTCGTTTTGGATACAGATAAACGCAGATTATACGGATTTTTAATAAAAAATTTTGATGACATAATTAAAGAATATTATTAGAGTTTATCAGTAGTGTCAGATTAGACTCTTACGTATGTTTTCATTTATGTTTTAGGGTTCGAGAAAAAATGCATGATATAAAAAAAGGGAAATCTATTACGAAGGAGTTGATAGACTTTATTCAAGATTCCGGCGTAATAGATCAATTTAATATTACACCAAAGGAGGTTCGTATCGGTGTATTTTACACAGGCGTTGTTTTAAGCAGTGGCCATGCAGGCATGTCGTATACACCCGTCCAGGAGATACCGGAAGCAGTGTGTTGTCCGCGATCACATGCCAAAATGCCGGCAGCAGGAGAGTTGCTTAACAAGGAAATAGTCGAACTCATGAATTACGCGCTCGACGACAATGCCCTTAAAGCAGCCGTTGGCATGGCAACATTAAATGCACTTTCCGCAATCCTGCTCGCGGACGATGCATGCAAGTACAAGCCTTCCGCTTATGGTAATGCTCTGGATCTCATTGAGATTACCAGCAAGGATACCGTTGCCATGGTAGGGGCCTTTCCTCCTTTTATAAAAAGGATCCAGGAGGTCACAAAAAATCTCTTTGTAATTGATAAAAACCCGAAGGTTGTGGGCAAGAGTGATACAACTAAGATAGAATCGGCAGACCGCCTGGAAGAGATAATACCACAGGCGAATATATTAGTTATTACGGGTGTTACACTCATAAATCACACGCTTGGCCCCATATTGGATCTTGCTGAAAAAGCAAACGAGATTGTTGTTGTAGGCCCAACTGCCAGTGTCTACCCCGAACCTCTTTTTAAAAGAGGTGTAACTGTTATGGGTGGCGTAAGAATTACCGATGCGGCAAGGATGATACATCTCATTGGTGAGGCAGGTTCCGGATACGACTTTTTTGATAATTGCGCTGATAAAGTAATAATACGTAACGAAGCAATCTCCGTTAAATCTTCAGCCCAGTAGATCAAGGGCTTCCAACGGCCTGTTAATCAGTGCTTTTGCCCCGCTCTCCTTTAATTCCTCCGCTGACCGAAAACCCCAGAGTACGCCTACCGGGAACATTCCCGCATCTATAGACGTCTTCATATCAACGTCAGTATCACCGAGATAAAGAAAGTCTGATGGCGAAAGACCTAACTTTTCTGCAATTTCCAGCGCGCCTGCCGGATCAGGCTTTCTGGGTACGTCATCACGCTGACCAAAGACCACATCAAAATCCCAACCAGACAGGAATCCATCTATGCACTGTTTTGTGTATTTATGTGGTTTATTAGAAAGCACGGCAATCTTAAGTCTGCGAGCAATGAGTAAATCTAACAGTTCCGGGATATCATCATAAGCCCTGGTCTTCACATTCCAGTTCCGGCTATAGTCCTCCTGAAATGCTTTTAAGCACGAGTTGATAATGCTATCAACTCGTTTATCTTCAGGCAGCGCACCGATAATAGTATTAAAAGCGCCGTTACCCACAAGCCGTCGGTAAGTATTCATATTGTGTATGGGAAATCCGTTTCGCTCTAAAACACGATTTATGGCATCACCAATATCGTCGATTGTATTAAGCAACGTTCCGTCAAGATCAAAGAGCACGGCTTTATAAGTCATTATAACCCTTTTCAATTAATTATATGATATTCAGATATTTCATTGTAATATACGTATGTGGATTTGCAAATTTTTTACAATTTATCTCGCACTACAATAAAGGATAATTATTGTGAAAACATTACAGGTTCAATAAAACAGACTGAGAGTTGCATTTGGTGCCGGTTCATAACGTGCTAAAGGTTCGCGAACCCTAAAGTAACACACCGGCATGAGTCATGGCTATAAATGCCGCAATCAATTAGAGAGGAAAAAGAAATGGATATTTTTAATTCGATTGGACTTTTGTTAGGCGGGTCGTGGGCGGCTGGGATTAACCTCTATATGAGTATGGCGGGTCTAGGGATCGCCAGTAGGATGGAGTGGATTAAACTTCCTGAAACCCTGGATATTCTGTCGAACCCTATTGTTATAGTTGTGGCCTTAACGCTTTTTGGAATTGAATTTGTTGCAGACAAAATCCCCTATGTTGATTCGTTATGGGACTCTTTTCATACCTTTATTCGTCCTCTTGCGACATCGGCATTGGGATATACCGCTATGGCAGATTCGGGAATGATAATGCAGGTTCTCATTGCTACCCTGACCGGCACTGTCGCCCTTGAATCTCATCTGACAAAGGCAACAACCCGAGTGGCAATAAACGCATCTCCGGAACCTATTACCAATTCCGTTGCAAGCGTTACGGAAGATCTAACGGTGGCGGGAACTTTATATTTGATTATTTGCCATCCGGTCATCGCTGCCGTATTAGTGACCATTTTTATCATCATTTCCATCTGGTTTTTAAAGAAGATGTTTAAAATTCTTAAAAAAGTTTTCGATTTTTCCGGTATGGAAAAGTTCAAAAAGGTGGCTCTCGAAACAGGAGCATAAATAGAAATACAATATTTTATAAAAACCGTACACGCAAAAACCTAACCGGATACTGCTGATATTTTCTCCTGATAATGAGGAGTTACGAAACAAATTCATATAAAAACGAATAAAATTCTTTTGGCTTATCAATCATGAGCCAGTGAAAAGCGTCATCAAATGCCTTATATTCCAGACTATTCTCTTTCAGAAAATCAATTGTCCCGGAAGATATACTTTCCGTCCCATAGCAAAATATCTTTGGTATAGAGAGCGAACAGTATTTCCTGCCCGTCTTGCTCATGTATTGTCCTGGCAATGCCGTACTCCTCTTACATAATTCCCTGGCATTGGCCAGGAATGCTTCCGGGCGGCAATAACGTAAAGAGGAGTAGTATCTTCTACATGATGGGTATTTCTGCCCCCAACTCCCAAGAACCTTTGCCATCATAAATTCGTCATGAAACCAGTGGGTAAAATTACCAGTCTCTTCAGCTTTTACCGCTTCCTGTGAAATAAACAGATCATATTGTGTTAAACCTCCTTCAATGTTTACGAATTTCACTATTTTTTTATTTTTGTCTGAGTCGCACAAAAGAGTTGCAATGTCACCACCCATGGAGTGTCCTATAACAATTAAGTCGTGAATTTTGAAATACGCAATTATCTTCCATAGTTTTACTATATGAGCCTCAAAACCATAATCTCCATCTGCAGCCTCTGAACTTTTACCATACCCGATCAGATCGAGAACAATGATGTTACAAGTATCAAACCGTCTATCTACAAACACTTCCTGAAAACATTGCCCGGATTCACCCAGTCCGTGTATAAACAGCAGGGTCATTCTGTCAGATAATATTTCATTATGCCTGATGTAATTGAATTCGTTTCCTTCTTTGAAGAGCATTTTTTCCATTGTAACCATTCATGACCATTTGTAGCATCATTAACAATTATGAAGGTGATAGATTCCCGCTTTTCAGTACGAACGACTTTACAACTATGTCACAATCAAAAACGTCTAATATGTCATTCTGAACGAAGCGAAGTGGAGTGAAGAATCTCTTGTTTGAAGGCCAATTAACTTTTCAGTTAGTTATATTGGCATACTGAGTCGAGATTCTTCGGTCGTTCCTCCCTCAGAATGACATGCTGTTGGTGTTGCAAAACAAAACCCGTACAAAGGGAGTTATTTTAATGTTCCGGTGCCATTTCAATCTCTATGGCTGGCCCGACGCCTTCCGGCTCCCGCACTGAATCAACCATATTTTGGGTTTTTTGATCCGGTACTCGAAAAAATGGAGTGAGAATTAAGGTTATGATAAAGTTCAGCACCATTCCTACCGTACCGATACCCTGTGGATTGATGCCTATCTCAAAGATGCCGAATGTCCATGGTTCCATCCCGAAGAACACACAGGTAATAATATAATAGGCGGTGAAAACAATACCTGCCAGCATTCCACATACTGCCGGAACAGTCCCAACCCGTTTGTTAAAGATACCCAGGACTATGGTCGGGAAAAAACTGGCTGCTGCAAGACCAAAAGCGAATGCAACCACCTGGCTGACAAATCCCGGTGGATAAATACCCAGGAAGCCAGCAGAACATATCCACCTGTCCAACCCATGAGGTAAACACCCCCGGTATAGCCCATCATCGAAATAAGCCCCGCCATTGAGATAAAGGACGCTGCGCTCATCCAGTCTGCGGCCGTTGCCATGCCATTGGCAATAGCAGGCACCCCTCTGCCTGCAACATAAAAACCTTTTGTATCGCGTACTCTACTGAACCAGGCGATTGAAAGATATACGGAAAAGGAGATACCTACGAAAATTAACGTCCAGGATTGAATGTTCACGACTCAGGCTTTTCCCTCTCTTCTGAGTTTCTCCAGTTCATTGTGATGTTTCGTATCGAGCCGATTCATGAGCAGGCAATAGGCGAGTATCACCAGGACAAACACAATAATGCTACCCTGGTGAGCAAACCAGAAACCCAGGGGAAAACCAGTCCCTGGCAGCTTGTAAAGATTGAGCCAGTCCGCAAATAGAACACCACATCCCAATCCTGCAGCAGCCCAGACCGTCAGTAAAACTATAGTGAAGATAACGTTCATTCGCCAATACCGTTTGAGCGAAGTACGTACTTCAAGCTTATGAAGATCAGAGTCGGGATCCTGTCTATTATCTTTTTTTTCTTGTGTAATTATTATTTTTGACACGGTTATTTCCTGATTTGAGTTGTGGATTAAATAATATGGAGTGCATCACCCGTGATGCATATTAAAGCTGTGACACGGTCACTGCACTCCAAACTTGTTCCCACGCAGAGCGTGGGAACAAGTAAATAAAAACGCGCGACCCGTAAACCTGTAACCTGTAACCTGTAACCTGTAACCTGTAACCTGTAACCTGTAACCTGTAACTCGTAACTCGTTAACGATATAAATGTCAAGCACAATTTTACACACTCTAAATTTAAAATTGTAGTATAATCACAAAATTAAATTGTTACATTGACTTTATAATAGAAAATTTTATCAAATCCATAGAAAAGAATAAATCGATAAATGGATAAACCGTTGAAAATATTAACACTGGAGCCTTATTATGGCGGCAGCCATAAGGCATTTCTGGACGGTTGGATTCAATATAGCCGCCATGAGTGGACAGTGCTTAGTCTTCCTCCCTGGAAATGGAAATGGCGTATGCGCCATGCTGCCATAACCCTGGCCAGTCAAACTTCCGAGAAAATAAGAGAAGGGGGGAAATGGGACATCATATTTTGTTCAGACATGCTTAATCTTGCTGAATATTTAGGCTTGGTACCTCAGCCTATACAAAAACTTCCGTCCGTAGTCTATTTCCATGAAAACCAGTTGACTTATCCGGTTGCACATCCACAAGAATTTGACTTTCATTATGTACTGACAAACCTCATAACCGCCCTGGCTGCCACAGAGGTCTGGTTCAACTCTTCATACCACCAGAACATTTTCTTAGATGAGCTCCCGGTCTTCCTGAAGCGTATGCCGGATTTCCAGCCATTAGAGACCGTTGGAGATATTCGAAACAAATCCTTTGTCCGATATCCCGGAATAGATCAACTTCCCAAGAGGAGGACGAGGACTCCAGGCCCCATCCGGATTGTATGGGCAGCAAGATGGGAACACGATAAAAACCCGGAACTTTTTTTCAAGTCACTTCGTATTCTGAAAGCGAAGAACATCGAATTCAGGATTAGTGTTATGGGAGAACAGTTCCGACAGGTTCCTGAAGTTTTTGACTTTGCCAGGCAGGAGTTTGCGGATAGTATAGACCGCTGGGGATATCAGAAGGAGCGTCAGGATTATGAAAACGCCCTTTTAGAAGCAGACGTTTTTGTATCTACAGCGGATCATGAGTTTTTTGGATTCAGCGTACTTGAGGGAGCAGCGGCTGGAGCATTTCCACTGGTTCCTAAGAAACTGGCTTATCCGGAAACGTTGGAGTTGGACTCTGGTAATGAAGACTTTTATTTTAACTCAGAACCAGACCAATTGGCCGAACGGTTGATTCAATTAACAGAGAAAATCAAGAACAACAGCCTGTGGGACGGAGACCCTGACTGCGCTATCCGCATTGTTGAGAAATTTTTCTGGAAAACAAACGCCTGTTTACTGGATCGTGAATTGGCTGGAACATTCGAGAGAGAAGAAAAGGGTTAATCACAGAGTGTAGCAGTGGAATAAGAACATTATCATGTTAATCTTTTCAAAAATAGCCGTTATCTTTTCCTTCACACACCCGCGCCAAATCTAACGATAACTCTCTTGACTAAAAGACATTATCACCTTAACTGCCACTGTTTTTTCTATGCTAACTCGCACCAAGCTAACGTAAGATACCAATATGTTTTTACCCTTGACAGGCACATCCAAAAATGTAAACTTACCATTATTCTGAGAGATGACTGGTGTAAGTCATTAGAATTCCATAACTAAATACCTTGGTTTTTGATAGGTGCTGTATTAAATTGTCAATGTAAAGTATCATCTATTTTTACCTGTTCTGTAATAATAATATCCGTTTATTTGGAAATAGGCTTTTCAATAGAAGTATTACTTTTTCTTTAACCCTGTTTATCAATCAAGTTTAAAATAACATATCCTGCACAAAACAATTAAATTTTACCAGGAGGAAAATATTATGGAGATTACCCGTAGAAAATTTATAAAACTCGGTGGTCTTGGCGTAGCGGCTGTTGTCCTTGCTGATATTGGATGTACACAGAGCCGCAGTGTACAAACTGAAAAAAAACAGCAGCAACCATTAAAAGCGGAAAGTCATAAAGAAGCACGTACCATTTGCTGCTTCTGTTCCGTTGGTTGCGGGATGATAACTTCTGTCAATAACGGTAAGGTGGTTAATCTCGAAGGTGATCCTGACCATCCCATCAGTCGTGGCGCATTGTGCAGTAAAGCGGCCGGCCTTTCATTCCTGCCAAATAGCCCACAACGAATTACTAAACCGATGTACAGGGCGCCTTTCTCCAACGAGTGGAAGGAAGTTGACTGGGATTTTGCATACTCAAGGATGGTAAAAAAGATAAAATCGGTACGGGATGAAAACTGGATTGAACGTGAAAATATTGGAGGAACCGAATACCGGGCTGGCCGATGCGATGCCCTTGCATTTTACGGAGGCGCTGCAAACACAAACGAAGAGTGTTATCTTTACGGAAAAATGGCAAGGTTATTGGGAATAGTCCAACTTGAACATCAGGCTCGTGTCTGCCATTCGTCCACTGTTGCGGCTCTGGCGCCATCTTTTGGAAGAGGCGCAATGACAAATCACTGGAACGATATTCAACATGCAAAAGTCATTCTCATCCAAGGAAGTAATGCTGCAGAGAACCACCCGGTTTCAATGAAATGGGTGGATAAAGCTAAGGAAAACGGGGCCACTGTAATTCATGTTGACCCGAGGTTTACGAGGACATCCTCTCAGGCTGACATCTTTGCACAGATCAGACCTGGCACAGATATCGCCGTTTTTGGGGCCATAATTAATTATATCCTGAACGAAGGACTACATGATGAGTTTTACCTGAAACACTTTTCAAACGCACCCTTTCGGATAAAAAAGGATTTCTCTTTTCATGAAGGTATTTTCTCAGGCTATGACCCGGATAAAAAGTCTTATGATAAGAGTTCTTGGGAGTACGCCTCCCTGGAAAATGGGAAACCGGCGAAAGCATCAGACCTGAATGAACCTGACACTATTTTCTCATATTTAAAGAAGCACTACGCGCGGTATGACTTCGAAACATCTTCAAATATAACTGGAATTCCCGTAGCAAAATTAAAAAAGATTGCCAATGTCTTTGTCAATAATCGCCCCGGCACAGTCATGTACGCCTTGGGACTTACCCAACACACGACCGGTGTACAGAACATTCGTTCTCTTGTCGTCATGCAGCTCCTTCTCGGAAATATTGGTGTGTCAGGAGGCGGAATAAACGCATTAAGAGGCCACTCAAACGTACAAGGGTCAACAGATATGTGCCTGCTCTTCCATATCCTGCCCGGTTACCTCGCATCTCCTACACACAAGCAGCCAACACTCAATGACTGGAACCGGAGTAACGGAAAATTTAAGGGCAAATTTCTTGTAAACCTGCTCAAGGCCTGGTTTGGCGAAAATGCCACAAAGGAGAATGATTATCTATATGAGCACCTCCCTCTCAGAAACGGAATGGAGAACTATTCGGCCGTAAAGCTCTTTGAGAATATGTTGAATGATAAAATCAAGTATTTCCACGTCATGGGACAGAACCCCATGGTCACCAATCCAAACATTAATGCTGTACGGGAAGGACTTTCAAAACTGGACATGCTGGTCTGCCAGGAGTTGTTTGAAAGTGAAACCGCCTCTTTCTGGAAATCTCCCGGGACAGACCCTTCCCAGATAGCCACGGAAGTATTCCTGCTACCGGCCGCATCATTTGTGGAAAAGGAGGGTACCATTACAAATAGCGGCAGGTGGATCCAGTGGCGGCACAAAGCTATTGATCCGATAGGCATGGCCAAGAATGATTGTGAAATGATTGATACGCTTTTCACTAAGTTGAGGGAAGAGTATAAACAGTCACCAAATCCTGTAAATCAGGAACCCATACTCAAGGCAGACTGGAACTACAAACTCGCTTATATATACGAAGATGTGCTGAAAGAGATCAATGGTTATGACCTGAAGACCGGCAGGCCTGTTAAAGATATAGGTAGTTTGAAGGACGACGGAACCACTTCTGCAGGGGAGTGGATCTATTCCGGCTGCTTCAGTGAAGGACACAACCTTACCAAGAGACAGAATGACAAATACGATCCGCAGAAGAAGGGACTATATCCGAAATGGGCATTCTCATGGCCTGGTAATGTAAGGGTGCTGTACAATAGGGCCTCGTGTGATTTAGAAGGAAAGCCGCGCGATCCTGAACGCGCCCTAATCTGGTGGGATCCGGCAACAAAGCGGTGGGACGGTGTTGACAGGCCTGACGTAAAAGGCATAAGTTCTGGGCCATCCACTGAGAACGGTCTTGTCGCATTTAAGATGACAGCGGAGGGAAGCGGCAGGATATTTACCGCTCCCTACCACTCTACAAAAGATGATGCCGTCTGGGCAAAATCCGGTGCAAACATGGATGGCCCGATACCGGAATTCTACGAACCCATAGAGAGTCCGTCAGAGAACATCCTGCACCCTAAGGTCTCCACCAACCCGGTTATAATCTATCCGAGGCTGAAAAACCTTCAGCCTCTTGGAGGATCAGCCGAATACCCATATGTTTTATGCACCTCTGCCTTGACCGAGCACTGGGGCGGCGGCTGTATAACAAGGAACAATCCGTGGATTAATGAGTTGATGCCTGAAGTATTTGCAGAGATCAGTGAAGAGTTGGCTGCAAAACTAAACATTTATAACGGGGAGAGGATCAAGCTCAGTACAAGCAGAGATGAGATTGATATTATCGCCATGGCAACCAAAAGGATCCAACCATTGAAAGTTAACGGCAAGATAGTGGAGACCATCTGGGTCCCTCAGCATTGGGGATTTCAGACACTCAGCCCTGCCTGGAGTGTAAACCTGCTGACGATTGATGTTGGAGATCCGAATACATGGATACAAGAGACAAAGGCGTGCCTGTGTAATGCTCAAAAGGCTTAACCTGATTGGGAATTGTATATATTCAATTTAACCACTTATAATAGAGAAAGCTTCTAATGTTTGATTCCCGGGACGATATAGACAAGCTTAAAAATGAAAATGAACATCTATCTGCTTACTATGATATGTATTTTGCATTGAGAGAGCAGCAGGATATATGCAAGGAAAGCGTTCAGCTCCCATCTTTCAATGATGACGAAATAAAGCAAAAGGCGCTTGAAGGAGGATCAGTAATCGAAAATAGCGGAATAGATCTTTCCGGCTTGCCGGAATTCTTTATGGAGATATTTAAAGTCTATGCGCAATTTACAACCCATAATTACGATGAGGTTCTAGCGGCAGTTGAAAGGCTGAAACCTGACCTGGCGGAAATATTGGAAGAGTTCCTATTTCTGAAAGAGAATGTAAAGATGCAAGCACATATTTCTGATTCGCTTCCTGCAGAGATATTAGTTTTTCTGATCAAGAACACACTCACCCCCCTAGTAGAGAAATATTCTGAATGTGTATTACCTTCTATCGATCTTGACTCTTGGGAAAATGGGTGCTGTCCCGTTTGTGGCCATCCACCGGGCCTGGCGGAATTAAGAAAAACTCCTTCCGGGCGGCAGAGATATATGTTTTGTTCGTTGTGTCACACTTCGTGGCCTTTCCAGAGGCTCAAATGTCCGTTCTGTGAAAAGGTAGAAGAAAAAGAGACAGAATATCTCAGCTTTCCGGATGAAAAAAATTATCGTGTAGATATTTGTAACAGCTGTAACTCTTTTATTAAAACCGTTATTAATAACAGTGCCGAGTTACCTCCTGTACTGCTGGATTGGAGTTCCCAGTATGTTGACGATTCTGCAATACAAAAGGGCTATAAAAGAGTAGCTTCAATGTGAGAGTTTGACCAATTTTATGAAAGATAACATAATTTATCTGGACAATGCATCAACCTCGTTTCCTAAGCCTGAAACGGTTTACCGCGAAACAGATATCTTTCTCAGAAAATGGGGAGTCAATATCGGCAGGGGAGAAAATCGGCTAGAGTATGAAGCAGCAGCAAAGGTACTGGAGTCAAGAAGAAAGATAGCCCGTTTTTTTGGTATCAAAGACTACAGAAGACTGGTCTTTACATTCAATGCGACTTTGGCGTTAAACCTGGCACTTAAAGGGGGATTGAAAAAATCTGATCATGTATTGGTCGGCCCTATGCAGCATAATTCAGTAATGCGGCCATTACACGCTTTAAAGAAAATTGTCAGCACAAGTGAACTCCGTCATGATAAGGACGGGTTGTTGGATCTGAATTCCCTTGAAGAGCAAATAACTCCGCAAACAAAGATGGTGGTCATAAATCACGCCTCGAACGTAAACGGCGTGATCCAGCCACTCCGTGAGATTGGCAGGATTTGCCGAGACAAGGAGTCGATATTATTAATAGATGCCAGTCAGAGTGCCGGAAACATTCCTATTGACGCAGAAGAGTGCAATATTGACCTGCTCGCATTTACAGGACATAAAGGGTTGATGGGCCCTCTTGGAGTAGGGGGACTTTATGTTGGAGAGAGGATCCTCCTGGAACCGATCATAGAGGGAGGCACAGGCTTTGCTTCCGAATTGGAACGTCAACCGAGGAATTTACCGGAGGGATTTGAGGCAGGCACAAAAAATACACCCGCAATTATAGGGCTGGCAGCAGGGATTGATTTTATAGAAAGTATTGGTGTGTCTGCTATTTCCAGCCACAAGTCTACCTTGATAGATAGACTGAAAGTTGGTATGGAAGACGTGGAGGAAGCAAAAATATTTCATTTTGATTCAGAAAATAGTGAATCATGCGGAGTACTTTCATTTACCATTGAGGGATGGAATATTGACGATATCGGCAAAGTACTTAATAGTCAGGATTTTGTTGTTAGAGGAGGGTTACAATGCGCGCCTCACGCACACCGTACTCTGGACACGTTTTCTGAAGGTACCATAAGAGTAAGTCCGGGATATTTTAGTAGTGAACATGATATAGATTCATTTTTACAGTCTGTCAAAGACATTACCGTATCTAAAATGTATCAAACATAATAGTTTGTAAAAAGATAATTTTCCTTTTAAAAACTGGAATTAAGGATAAAAGTATTTCTAATCTTTAAGCGGAGAGATAAAAATGTCAGAACCTTATGCCGTACTATTAGACGTTTCAAAATGTACAGGATGTCGTGGCTGCCAGGTGGCCTGCAAACAGTGGAATGACCTTCCGGCAGGACGTTCGACCCAAACAGGTACATATCAGAACCCCAAAGGACTTAATCCTTCTACCTGGAATGTGGTCTTGTTTAACGAAGACTTTCTGGAAAAAGATGGCGAAAAGCAGGTTCATTCATTCTTCAGATTACATAAATGCATGCATTGTACCAATCCAGTCTGCCTGGATGTATGTCCATCAAAGGCAATATATAAAGATGAAGATACTGGAGCAGTTGTTATTGACCAAGACATATGTATGGGAATAGGGGCCTGCGTGGAGGCGTGCCCATGGGGAATTCCACAATTAGATATAAAACAGATGAAAGCATCAAAGTGTAACTTTTGTATAGAACGAATAAAGAACAACAAGAAACCTGCATGTGTCAATACCTGTGTTGGAAATGCATTAACATTTGGAAAGAGGTCTGAGATCTATGCAATGGCAGAAGAGAGGTTAAATGCACTAAAACCAAAACATCCGGACGCGTCCATATATGGCACCGACAAAGACACTTTCTTCGGAGGACTTACCGATATTTATGTCCTTCCTGAGAAACTACACTACTACGGCCTGGAGTTGCCCAATCCGGAAGGTGCCGGAGCATAAGCACATAACGGGATCGATTTGATATTGAAGATCAGCTATTTTAATACAGCACCTAAAAAGGTTTGTTGGTACTGAAGAATGTCATGCGATTATTTTCTACAGGATGGTTAATAGCTAATTCGTTCGCGTGCAAGTATAAACGATCAGCCATTAAGTAAGCAGCCTCATGGGCATAAAGTTCATCACCAAGAATAGGATGTCCCATGGCCTGCATATGTACGCGAAGTTGATGAGTGCGTCCCGTGGTTGGAGACAGTTCCACAAAGCAACTGTTTTCAAGCCGTTCTACAATTCGCCAGTGTGTCAGTGCCTTTTTCCCCAATTGATGATCAATAATCTGCAGAGGCCTCCGTTCCCAATCACAGCGCAATGGCAGGTCAAGCACTCCGGAAGTCTGATCGGGCTGACCATACACTCTTGCAACATAAGTTTTCTCTGTATCACGATTCTCAAATTGACGGCCCAGCCTGCGGTGTGATTCCCTGTTTTGTGCGATGACCATAAGGCCTGAAGTGGAAAAATCCAGCCTGTGAACAATACGGGCTTCCGGAAAGCGTTTCTGGACACGGTGAATAAGACAGTCCTGTTTATCAGGTGTCCTGCCGGGCACTGACAGCATATTTGCCGGCTTATCCACAATGATAATTTGTTCATCGCTGTAGACATACTCAATGTCACCTATTGGTGGTGGCAATATCGTGTGTGTTGTTCTAAATATATCAGGCATCATTTTTGAGAGACGCTAAGGGTTTTGAGAAAAAATATTACCAACCTCTCGAAAGAAAGGTCTGCCATTCAGTAGAATGGTCAATAATCTAGCCAGGATTATATGCCCAGGTTGGGACTGCAAAGTGGCCTTTCGTACTTATCACTTTATCAAAATTGCCATCACCGTCACTATCAATGATTATGTAATCTACCGGCCTCTTAGAATCACTATCAATGCCATATGCATATATTTTATCATTAACTGACAACTCCTGGATGCGACCGCCGTCTTGTGTTAAGTACATTCTGATTCTTGACTCTCTATCTTCTTTCACCCTGTTAACACTTATCTTCCGGTTGACAACTAACTGTAGCTTGCTGGTGTCTGGCACCTTGTACACGTTTAATACACCGGTCAAGTATGTAATCCATTTATTAGTACCGGAGTGCTCCGGTCTCTGTTCAGAACTTTTTAAAAAAAACTTAAATGATTCAACTAATTCTTTATCATCAAAATATGCAACTCCAAGATTATATTGGATTGTTGGTACGTTCGGTGTTAATTCTAATGCTCGCTTGTATGCAGCAATCGCGTCCTTAACCCTCCCTTTATTTTTATAAGCCAATCCCAGGCTACTATAGAACAGAACACTATTATTATTCTCACTGTTTTTATGAGGTTCAAGCAGGGCAATGATTTCATCCGGATGATCATTTGGATTCAACTCTACAGAACGAAGTCCCAAAGTTTTATAATCTACAGCACCACCGTCTTTGCCATCTACACTCTTTTCATCCGACCTTGCATTATCAGAAGTTGTTTTCGCAACTGTTCCTGCCTGTACCGACGGATAAGAAAACAGCAGGATTAATATGAGAAAGGAGACTGTTTGTTTCATGATTATTCCACCACATCCGCCTTGATTACGTTTACTTTCAGATATCTTAAAACCATGGGATCGTTAACTGGCCCTATTCCAGTCTCCACAATAGTTGACTTTCCAGGGAAGATAACATTATTAACATCTTTTACAACTTCAAGCACTTTGCCCTGTGGGTTTGGATAACGTATTAATACCATCACATTTCGAACAGACACCGGAGTAGGATTGGCAATCGTGACAAAAACATATTTATTGTGATCTAGACTAACACGTACATTTATATGATTGCCAGGATGTTCGCGCATGTCCAGTCTCACAAAAGATTGTGCCGCCTGTCTGCCGGGGTCAGAGTTGGAAGTAGCAGCATCTCTAAAATATCCCATGGCTTTCTGCCTGTTGCCCTGAGCTAAAGACATATTACCTAGAGCGTTAAGTGCCGTTGCAGTGGGAAGTAATTTTGTACTTCTTTCCAGATCACTACGTGCCCCCTGCTGGTTTCCCAGCTCCTGCTTGCTTAAACCTCGCTGAACATAGAAGTAGAAGAACTCGCTGTTAAGCTGCACGGCCTTGTCGTAATTTTTCAACGCGTTTTGATATTTCTGCTGTTTCATCTCTATATCTCCCACTAAGGCGTGGAATTGCCCTTCTTTTGGCTCACCGCGAATTGCCTGTTGCGCAAGGGCCAATGCATCCGCAGCATGTCCTTCTTCGAGTGCTTTACCACCTTTGTCGTATGCATCATATGCCTTCCTGATTTTCATAAGGTGCGCAATTTTGTCCTTGTAACGCTGGGCGCCTATCTCGCCAGACTCCGGCAGGGTTTTCGCGGTAGCACGATTTGCTTCAACGCGTTCTTGCGATGGAGGATGGCTGGCAAACAGTCCGGATAACCAGTCCGTTTCTCTTCCCGCCTCTTTAGACAACCGTAAAAATGTTTCCTGCAGGCTTATGGCAGCCCTTGGATCATATCCGGCACGCGACATATATTTCATACCATAAAGGTCAGATTCACTCTCAGCACTCCTTCCATATTTCCGGGTGATCAGTCCAGCCGCAATTTGAGATCCGCGTACAGCAAGATTCGCATAACTACTACCTTGTGACGCTATACCTGCTACAGCAACTGCACCCTGTAAAAGTAATCCGCGTTCCATCCCCTTCGCTCCATGTCGGGCCGCAGCGTGTACTATCTCGTGTCCCAATACCGCAGCCAGTTCAGCTTCACTGTTTAGTTCTGTCAATAATCCACGATTAACCGCAATTTTCCCTCCAGGCAACGCCCATGCATTGGGCACAGAGTTGTTAATAACCACAAATTCATATGGAAGCTTGCGGTCACTGACTGCGGCCAGTTTCTGTCCTACTCCATTAACATATTTAGTCAATTCCGGCTCGATCACATAGTCACCACCCTCCATCTGACGGCTGGGTACGTACTGCTGACTACCTATATCAAGTTCATAAGATTCTGGCACCAGTGCCAACTCGCGTTTACCAGTAACCGGATTAGTAGCACATCCGTACAAGGTAACCAAACATAGTGCAACAATGATAAATAGTTTTCGTATCATGGATCTAAACCTCCTGAAAAACATTAATAACCAGAATATTTCCAACGCTCATTCTACAACACAAATAGACAATTCCGTTTTTTATTATAGCGTACTTTACAATAAACTCAAATTCGAAAGGAAAAACTGTTAAGCTGGCCAAATCGGATTTGAGTGTGTAGGTAACTGAACTTGCACTTTTATGCCTAATCTCAAAATCCCTGTCACGAATAAAACCGTGCTGTCCCATGTTAAAATGGGTTCCATTCACTGTCAGTTTTCCTTTCTCAAGCGGATCGAAATTGGGAAAGCAGAGAGGTATTCCACTATGAGAAATATCATACGGATCATAATACAGTATATTACTGCCTGTGTGTTCCGGAGATATGATCTTTGCGCCATGGCTGTCAATCACAGCAGCAATTTCATCTTTACTTATGCGACAGGTTGTTCCAGCGCCTTTTAGTTTAGATAATTCTTCCAATATTCCACGCCTCCCCCATCTCTGGAATTCCTAAATTCATAAATTTGTCAATTACTTTTAATTTGGTTGCAGCTATGCCTCACTATGGTATTATGATAATTAAACATGGTTCGATTGTCCAATGTCAATCAAAGAGTGGCTACGTACTCATATTTTTCAGAAAATGAAACAATAGCTTTATGAGATCAAGAAATAATCTTAACCGTTCGCTGGCAGTCGTAGTTCTGTTCCTGGTTTTGCAGACAGGCTGTTCCACCGCAGTGAAAGGGCCCATTCTCTCACCAATGAGACCCGGACTAGGCTTATCCGAGATTTTAAATCCGGATCAACTTCCTGCTTTTAGAGATGATTATGACGAAAGGCTTTTATTACAATCCATAAGCAACAGTATAAAATATTTTAAAAAAATAAAGTCTTACCCGAATGCCTTTAATTCGATCGGTTTTACTCCTGAAAAACAGATAGAAACGTTAGAGCTTTTCCAGGATGGGTACACTCGATATAAAAATTCTCAGCAGTTGAACGAATTTATTTCTGAAAACTTCAGGGTTTTTCAGGCTATTGGAAAAATGGATATGGGGCAAGTACATTTTACCGGTTACGGGACTCCCATATATGATGGAAGCTTAACGCCGACAGAAACATTTCGTTATCCACTTTATGGGAAACCTGCTAATTTTAAAAAACCTTACTTTACCCGTCGTCAAATTGAAGAGCAGAATCTTCTTAGTGGTAATGAAATCGCTTACCTCAAATCAAAGCTGGAAGCTTATCTCATACATGTTCAGGGTTCCGGCCAGATAAAGCTTTCGTCAGACAAGAAAATTTATGTCGGATATGCCGCAAATTCAGGACACTCTTATACGAGTATAGGCCGGTTGCTGGTTATGGATGGCAAGATCCCGGAAGAAGAATTGACCCTTTCCGTATTAATAATATATTTTAACCAACATCCTGACGAGTTGGATTATTATCTCCGGCAGAACGATCGATATATTTTTTTCAAGAAAGTCCTTCATGCCGTTCCTCATGGTTCTATAGGCGTCCCTGTAACAGCAACACGTAGCATTGCGACCGACAAAGAAGTATTTCCACCTGGCGGGCTGGCGTTTGCCGTAATAGGGACACAAAAACCTGGCAGTACCAGTAGCTCTAAGGAAAAGTGGCAGGAAGAGAAGTCATTCTTTGTTCTGGATCAGGATACCGGAGGCGCTATTAAAACTCCTGCCAGAGCAGATCTGTTTTTTGGAATAGGTGACGAGGCCATGTACAAAGCAGGAAATTTAAATACCTACGGCAAACTCTACTATCTTTTAAAAAAGTAAAAAAAGAACTTACATAAATAGAAAAATGGATAGAACAGCTATAAGGGCGGCCAAAGAGGCAGGTAAAATAATATTACATTATTATTCTAAAAACGTAAATGCCATGAGCAAGGGGAACACGTATGACCTTGTAACTGAAGCCGATTTAGCTGCTGAAAACAAAATCGTCAGTATAATAAAGCAGAAATTCCCTGACCATTCTCTATTAACGGAAGAGTCTGGCGAAGAGATACACAAGTCTGATTACTGCTGGATAATAGATCCTTTGGATGGCACAAATAATTTCTATCATAAATTCCCCATGTTTTGTGTGTCAATCGCACTGTACAAAAAAGGTAAACCCCTGATTGGTGTTGTATTCGATCCACTAAAGAGAGAGCTGTTTTATGCTGAAAAGGGCGAAGGCTCATTTCTCAACAATAAAAGAATCAATGTTTCAAATGTAAACAGTCTGAGCAAATCATTACTTGCCTTGGGATTTTACTATGAGAGAGGTCTATTGATGAGGAAAACCCTGGGGCAGATGGAGAAGTTTTTTTGTGAAAATGTCCATGGCATGAGAAGAACAGGTTCAGCAGCATTGGATCTTTGTTATACAGCATGCGGAAGGTTCGACGGATACTGGGAATTGAAATTAAACCCGTGGGACTATGCAGCCGGCAGTTTGATATTAACAGAAGCCGGAGGAAGGATTACTGATGTACAAGGGAAGCGATACAGCCTGATGATGGGGAACGTCGCCGCTTCAAATAGAAAAATCCACAAACAGATGATAAAAATTTTAAATGAATAAATTGCCAGTATTTTGTTTTAACGCAGAAGCACAGAACGCAGAGGGTTATAAAAGAAACAACTATAAGGAAGCCAGGAATGCAGGAGAAAAGCAAAAAATAGTTTAAGGCGGAAAATGGCTGAAATATTGATTGATTCCAGTGTGATACTGGATCTGTTTGAAGAAGATTCCGGTTAGCATTCTTCACCATCATCTTCTCTATCTAATAAAGACGTATCAGTATCGAACACTATTACTCAAGTTAAGCATTCATCGAAAATATGCAGGTAGGAGCCAACTCCAGCCCGCCTGTACCTATTCGGGCAGGTTACCCGACAGCCTTGATTTCCTACCCCCTTTTCTTCCTGATAAGATACACCGTAATTTTCTGATTGACAATATCTTTTACATCTGTTATTCGGAGATACAATATGATTCAAGCAATTTCAATATTATTAATCATTCTATGCTGCCCAAACATCACAAAACCGGCTTCTTTCTTAAATCAGGGTTGTTTAACAATCTTTCAAGCTTTACAGAGTTGGAAGCTCGCATATCCAAACTACCCACAACAAAGGAAGGGGATTTAGACCTTGTTTACTCTATGGACAACACTGATGTGTATGGCAATATTGCACATGAGCTATCCTTTGCCAAAGCAGCTCGTCAGGACATAATCTGCAACTATAAAGTAATCATATCGGTAGTTACATCAGAGCAGGTCAGCAAGGAACTTCTAAGAAGAGGCGAAGTATTAATCAATGGTGATGTGGTAAACGCTCAACTGATTGCAAATCAGATTGCCTTTAAAGAAGCCATAAACAAATATAACATTAAGCGTATATTTACTTTCCACAAATCAGTAGCTACTGCAAAATCATTTACCGGGAAAGGTGCTGAGGGAATCCGTACGCAATTACCTGAGTTTAATACATTTCACGTAAACGGAACAATGTCTACTGCCAGTCGAGAGAGCATTATAAATGAATTTAAAAGCTCTGATTCTTCTGTCATTTCTAATGCTCGTTGTCTTACAGAAGGTGTAGATTTGCCGTCTGTTGACATGGTCGCATTTATGTCTCCCAAGAAGAGCAAGATTGATATAGTACAGGCTACAGGACGTGCAATGCGTAAAGATCCTAATAATCCGGATAAAATCTATGGATATATACTTGTCCCACTTTACCTGGAAATAACAACAGACGAAAATATTGAGGATGCAGTGGATAAAGCAGACTTCGGAGAAGTCTGGAATGTATTGCAAGCACTGCAGGAACAGGATGAGGTTTTGGCAGATATTATCAGGCAAATGCAGGAGGATAAGGGAAAGGGTGGAAAAGGTAGTGTAATTATTGATTCTATAGATGTTATTGGCATAGATATTTCACTTAAAACTCTTCAAGAATCAATTACTGCGGTTTGCATAGATAAGTTGGGCTTTTCATGGGATTTTAGATATGGAGAGTTAATAAAATATAAAGAACAATTTGGTGATTGCAATGTGTCTCGAGAATGGTCAGAAACTAAGCAGCTTGGTACGTGGGTAGCAAAGCAGCGTAAAGATTATCGCACCCCGTAAATATTAATCACAAATTGAGCGATTTTGATATTAAGCATTCTATTGCATCAGGATAGTTTGCATAAAAGATACTATACTGCTATGTGATTGAAAAGATTGCACTTGAAACAATTCAGATATACTATTAAAATTCACGACAATACAGAACTGGTGAAACATTATTATATAACTTAGAGTGATCGCCCGATCAGGTAATAAGAAATCAATTAATTTTAGTAGAAACGGAGGAACCTATGATTAAAACAATTACACCCGAAATCTGTAAAAAACTTGAAGAGATAGGCTTTGATGTTGAAGAAATCAACACGATTGGAATAATCCACGAGTTGAATACCAGGGAATATTCTATAGATGTCAAAAAGTTAGTAAATCAGATAGCATTCGAAAAATTATCGAAGGGTATTGGCGAAACTTTTGAAAAAGAAAAATGGGGAGATGAGGACTTCTTTAGAATAGTTGGAAATTTAAGAAAAACCCATTAATACATCAAACAAATAACCCGGAATATTTTATGTTATGTAAAGAAATATAACACACCACTTGATGTTAGGTGCAAGTTCAGATAGAAAGATTCATTTTGAATATAGAATATGAAATTGAATACGTAAAAATTAAAAATGATGATAAACCATTTGAAAAATTTGTTTTGGGCCTGAATACAAAAGAAAGGGCTAAAATATTTGAAACAATTAATTACTTTTTGGAATTAAAAAATAATAATTTGCCCATAAAAGAGAAACTGTCTAAGCATATAGAGGACGGTATTTTTGAATTAAGGACACATCTTAGTGATAGAATTGCCAGGACATTATATTTTTACATAAAGGGAGCAAAAGTCATTATAACTCATGGTTTCATTAAAAAAACTCAAAAAACTCCAACCAAAGAAATAGAAAGGGCCAAAGTGCTAAGAAAAATATATAACGACAGGAGGGAATTATGACAGATTACGAAAGGCTATTTCGAGAACAAATGCAAAACCCTGAATTTGCCAAAGCCTACCATGAAGCGAAATTAGAGAGGAAATTAGATGAGATGTTGGACGATTTAAAAGAAAAGATAGATAGAGATGCCCCTAAGAATATTTTGCTGGAAACTATCAACTCAATTCAACATCAAATATGATCACCGTTGAGTTCAGAAAAAGTTATTTATGAACATACGTTTAAACAAAAATCAAAAAGTAAGAATAAATTCCTCTAAGGATATATATAAAATAATGAAGCAGATATTGCTTCGAGAGAGTAAATATGGAATAACAAAAGAACATTTTTGGGTAGTGGGTGTTGGAATTGACAACAGGATATTATACATCGAATTAATTAGCCTTGGGAGTATCAGTACAGCAGTAGTAAATCCCAATGAAGTCCTTAGGTTAGCAGTA
>JAIQZR010000184.1 GCA_021777035.1 Candidatus Scalindua sp.
GCATGAGAATCTTGGCTATACACGCGAAGAATTCAAAAATATAAGAATAGCCGAGATTGAGGCTATTGAATCTCAAGAAGATGTGATGAATCATATCAAGAGAATAAAGTCGAAGGGATTTGACATCTTTGAAACAAAACAGAAAACAAAAAATGGTAAAATACGACACGTATTGGTAAGCGCAAAGGTTCTTGCCATTCCAGGCAAGAACCTCATTTCAGGTTTCTGGCATGACATCACCGAGAGGAAGAAGTCGGAGGAGCTACTAAAGGAGCAGAAAAAGGCTTTAGAGCAAAAAAATATAACTCTTCATGAAGTTCTTGGATCAATTGAGATTGAAAAGAAACAGATAAAAGACAACATAATAGCCAACGCAGAAAATCTGATCTTGCCTGTTATACAAAAGCTTAAACTAAAAGGGGAATCACAAAAGTATTTGCAACTACTGGAAAATAACATACTTGAGTTAACGTCCTCATTTGGCATAAAGCTGACAGAGAGAGAAGCCAAATTATCTTCCAGGGAAGTTGAGATCTGCAATATGGTAAAAAATGGCCTCGCGAACAAAGAAATGGCCAGTATTTTAAATATTTCACACCAGACTATAGAGAAGCACCGTGCCCACATCAGAAAGAAATTAGGTATCGTCAACAAAAGATATAATCTATCTACCTTCCTGAATCAACTTTAGGTCGAACCCCTATTTTTTTCATCTCCTTACTCAATACAATGGGCATTTATTATACCCATTGTATGCTCATTATTTCCGTGTTGACCTTTGCAGTAAACTGTTTATCGTGAGGAACGCTTTTCAGTTAACTTTGTGCCAAAGTAGAAGCGGAACAGATTGGCTTTATCGAATATCTATAACTCTGTTGATTTAATCGGTTTTCGCTAAAAGACTGTGGGAATGACTGTAAACTTGCAACAATTCAGCAAAAAGAAATTTTAAACACCTGTGGAAATCGGTGTCAAAGAGGGAGAAAGAAAATAATGGCTGTAAAAATTGACTTACTTGAAGTTTTTAGATGTCTTTCAGATGCGTTTGCTTTAGTTGGCCGCAGTGTTGGTGTTGATTGTGGACATTTGTCGCACGGTGTAAATGTTTGTCACATTGCTACAAAAATAGCGGAAAAGATTGGCCTTGATGATGAGACGTGCAGTGATATCTATTACACCTCACTGATTCATGATTGTGGCGTCTCTACCTCAAAAACGTTTGCTGATTTGGTACAGTTAGATGTTGTAGGCGAAAAAGAGCACTGCAAAAAAGGAAGTGAATTAATGATGAAAAGCCCTTTTACAGCGAAATATGCAGAAATCATACTAAACCATCATAACACATGGAGTGGAAAAAATCCGAACGGCCTTTCCGGAAAGGATATTCCTATAGCCAGCCGTATTATTTTTCTTGCTGACAGAATTGATGTTGATGTTGCTGTACTGAATGACCAGCAAAGCGTGTTGTACATAAAGGATGTCGTCATAGACAAAATTAATGATTTAAGCGGTCGTTTGTTTGACCCTGATTTAGTCGAAGCGTTTAATGATATATCTCAAGTTGAATCGTTCTGGCTCGATTTAGTATGCAAAACCTCTTCTGATATGTTATTGGCGGAGGATATGTACAAACCAAGGGAATATTTAAAATTAGACTATAGTCAGCTCATGGGCATTGCGGATATATTTGCAACGGTAGTAGATTCAAAGAGTACCTTTACTTTCCAGCACTCAAAGCGGGTTTCTAAAACCGCAGTTTATCTTGCCAGGAAGTTTAGTTTTTCCTCAAAAGATATCGAAATGGTAAAGATAGCAGGGTTATTACATGATCTCGGAAAGCTATCAATTCCTGATTATATACTTGACAAAGCAGCTCCCTTGGACCAAAAGGAATTCAGGATTATACAACAACATACCTATTTTACACGTCTTCTCCTTGACAGAATAAAAGGATTTGAGAATATAAGCGAGATGGCATCTTTACACCATGAAAAAATTAATGGAAGAGGATATCCATTCCGCATAGGCGAGGCTGACATTCCTGTGGGCGCACGTATATTGGCGGTGAGTGATGTTTTCAGTGCACTTTTAGAAGACAGGCCATACCGAAAAGGGTTTCTCCCGGAAAAAATATCTGAAATACTTAAAAAGCAGGTATCCGATGGGGCATTAGACTGTAATGTGGTAAACGTTTTGATTGAAAATATGGATGAGTTGTTTGTTTTGATCAAAGGGAGCCAATTTTCTTAATAACCATCACACCCCCCTCTAATGACTTTTTGCACTTGACCAGTAAGTATTCTTAGACGATATTTCGGTGTCCAAAGAATGTGGTATTGACCATGCCAGATTGCGACAATGAGTTATTTTCTATTCTAACCGGTCATTCCCGTGAAAACGGGAATGACAGATAAAAAGGTCAATGTGTTTCATAAAACAAAGGGACTTTCAGTGCATAGTGGTTTCTATTTCATCTCTGTATTCCTCGGAGCGCGGAGAGTGAAGCCTGAATTGCTACAGCTAAAATAAGCTATGCCATCTAACGTGAAAAAGGAGTCATTGCTATGTATAAAAATTTAAAATACTCTACCAAATTTACCGTTATCTCTTTTTTGATAATTACTGTCTCGATATCAATTGTCAGTTATATAGGATTTTATGTTGCAAAAAGGTCAATTTCAAAGTCTCAAATTCCCGCATTAAAGAGTATAGCAGATCTCAAGGTACAAATGATCGAATCATTTTTTAAAGAACGAACAGGTGATATAAGAGCCGCTCAAGATTATTATAATATCAAAATCAATCTTCCCATAATGACTCAGTATGCAATGGACAGGACAAATCCTGTTTACTTGGCCGCTAAAAAGATGCTTGATAGTCAGTTAAAGACATTTCAGAAGGTTTATGAGTATACCGATATTATGCTGGTGAATCCTGATGGGAAGATTGTGTATGTAACGAATGAAAAACATGAGGAAGGAGATTTAGACCATACTCTTCCATGCCCTGATAAAGAGAGGGCATTTGAAGCAGGAAAAAAAGAGATATACTTTACAACTGTTTATGAAAATAGACTGGACGGCTACAAGTTTGAGATGATAGTCATGGCCCCGGCTCATGATTTTAAGGGAAGATTTATCGGGTGTATCGTTTTTGAGATTAATATGGAACCTGTTTACAAATTTATTCAGGATACAACCGGATTGGGTGAGACAGGAGAGACGCTTATTGCTACACGCACAAGTGCCGGAGCCTTATTTATAAATCCTCTGCGTCATGACAAGGAAGCTGCGTTGACGAGAATGGTGATTTTTGGGGAGAAAGCCGGATTTCCGATACAGGAAGCGGTGCGGGGTAGAAATGGGACCGGGCTGTCAGTCGATTATCGCGGTAAAGAGATCTTAGCTGTCTGGCGATATATTCCCTCCTTAGATTGGGGACTGGTAGCAAAAATTGATAAACGGGAAGCCTTTACCCTTGTTAATCAGTTGCAGATAACTACAATTATATCCACCGCAGGCATTCTTGCCTTTGCGTTGACAGGGGCAGTTTTCTTTTCCAGGACCGTTACCGGGCCAGTGAAGAAACTGTCTGAAATGGCCCACAGAATCAGCAATGGAGATATGACCGCACAGATCATGTCCAGTAGTAAGGATGAAATAGGCATTCTGGCCGATTCATTTGAAAACATGCGTATAACGATCAACAAAACATTATCAGAGAATGAGAAGGCGAAGCATGACTGGGAATCAACTTTTAATTCAGTATTAGACATAATTGTCTTATACGATAAAAAATGTAAATTAATCAGGTGTAACGATGTGTTATTGAAAGCACTCAATGTAAAACTGGAAGAGGTTATCGGAAAGAGATGTTATGAAATCCTCCAGCATGAGCATAGTAAGCACGAATGTCTAGTAGCAAGAACAACTAAAAGCAAGGTGCCTTATGCAATAGAAAGAGAAGAACCCTGCCTGGACGGTATATACAATGTCTCGACATTCCCGCGTATAAATCAAGAAGGCGATTTTCTCGGTGTTGTCCAGGTATTGAGAAACATCACCGAAAAGAAAAATGCAGAGATTAAGCTGAGTGAAAGTGCACATCGGCTTAGTGAAGCACAGAGAATTGCACAGATGGGGAACTGGAATTGGGACATTGTTAAAAATGAACGGTATTGGTCGGATGAGGTCTATCGTATCTTTGGACTGAAACCACAGGGATTCGGTAAAACCTACGAGTCATTCCTTAATTCAGTGCATGTTGACGACAGGGAATTTCTGAAGAGATCTCTGGATGCTGCTTTGTCTAGTGGTAAACAATTTAATATTGATTTCCGTATAGTTCTACCGGATGGCACAGTGCGTACAGTCAATGACCAGGGCGAGGTTATTTTTGACAGTGAGGGCAAAGCTGTCCAGATGAACGGAACGATCCAGGATATTACAGAACGCAAGCTTATCGAGGATGGACTCAGGACACGTGAACACCAGCAGGCTGCAATATCTGAACTTGGTCTTAGAGCGTTGGAAGATCCTGATATTGATACGCTGCTGAACGAAGCCGTTTCAATCACTGCCCTGGCACTGGGAGTGGAATATTGTGGAATATTAGAACTTCTTCCTGACGGCAAAGCTTTACTGCTAAAGGCGGGTGTGGGCTGGAATACAGGGAGTGTGGGACACGTAATAGTGAATGCGGATACCGGCTTTCAGGCTGGATATACCCTGAATTCAGATAAACCAATAATAGTAGATGATACGCGCGCAGAGACACGATTCAACGTGCAATCTCTGC
>JAIQZR010000185.1 GCA_021777035.1 Candidatus Scalindua sp.
CTTCTTCCCTGGTTAATGAAAAAAAAGCAGTCTCTGTGGCAGAAAAAAAAGCGGAGAAACACAGCAGGAACAACATAAATAATGCTTGCGGTAGGTAATTCAATAACGTATATAAATTGTCGTCTTCTAAAAATATTACCCGTTATGGGAAATAGATGGCGTTACTTAACACTACATCACAAAATTAGAAGATAAATTTAAAGCTTCTATAACTGATAACACCGAATGTGAGCCTAAAAGTATAACCGTTAACTTATAAAATTGTCAATTACAAAACATTACAGACAAATACAAATTGACAGTTACCTATTATTTTAATAGACTAACAGCTTCGCACTTAAAATAACTGAAAACTATAAAGAGAAGGTTTTAGAATGACTATATCAAATATTATAAAAAAAATCAAACCGTCTGCAACATTAGCATTAGGCAGTAAAGTAAAACAACTAAAAGCAGAAGGCAAAAACGTGATCGGTTTTGGCGCCGGTGAACCTGATTTTGATACCCCTGAAGCGATTAAAGCCTCGGCAATTGAATCGCTGAAAAGTGGTTTCACAAAATATACTCCAACTTCAGGAATTCCGGAATTAAAAGAGGCTATATGTAAGAAGCTATCAAGAGAAAATAATATAAACTACTCGCCCCAACAGGTACTCGTTTCATGCGGTGCGAAGCAGGTAATTTATAATTGTCTCCAGGCCTTATGTAATTATGAAGATGAAGTTTTAATTCCTTCACCGTATTGGCTAAGCTACCCGGAACAAGTTACCCTCGCAAGAGGAAAATCAGTATTCATTGACTCTTCTGACAAAAATGATTTTAAGATTACAAAAAGCGATATTGAACGCAACATAACAGAGAAGACAAAAGTCCTTATAATAAATAGCCCCAGTAACCCGACCGGTAGTCTCTATAGAGAAAAAGAACTATATGAGATCGTCCAATCAGCAGTCAAAGCCGGTCTGTATATTATATCTGATGAAATATATGAAAAAATTATTTATGACGATGAAAAACACGTCAGCCCTGCTTCGTTCGGAAAAGAATTTTTTGAAAAATTAATTACCGTTAACGGATTCTCAAAAGCTTACTCAATGACAGGCTGGAGAATTGGCTATGCCGCCGGCCCTGTCGATATCATAAACGCTGCTACCCTCGTTCAAGATCATTCAACTTCAGGCGCAAATTCTTTTACACAGAAAGCCGCACTTACTGCTCTCGAAGGAGATGCAAAAACAACTACGGATATGGTAAAAGAATTTGACAAGAGGAGAAAATATATTGTAGAACGACTTAATAATATTGACGGAATAACCTGCATGTTGCCGAAAGGTGCTTTCTACGTATTTCCAAATATATCTGATCTATATAGTCGTAACATTTGTGGTCAGAAGGTCACCAATTCTGTTG
The DNA here is from genome assembly GCA_021777035.1 of Candidatus Scalindua sp. GTDB lineage: Bacteria > Planctomycetota > Brocadiia > Brocadiales > Scalinduaceae > Scalindua. Next base: position 1,411 of record JAIQZR010000185.1, read on the forward strand.
ATCTGGCAAATTTGATTCTAGATAAAGCGAAAACCGCCTTTGTTCCCGGTATATGCTTCGGCTCTGACCTCCACCTTAGAATTTCATATGCAACTTCTATGGAAAATATCGAGAACGGTATGGATAGACTGGAAAAACTCCTGAATGAAGATATTGCTTACGAAGACTAAGGATGTTGGTTGGTAACAAACGGAACAACTCAAAGATTTGGCAGTTACTTATTACATACAAACATGAGATTGTCTCTCGAAAGAGAGACAATCTCATAAACTTTACACTATTTTTTTAGTATTTCTACCTTCCACTCCTCTGGGCCTGACAATATATATTCCCATTCCATTTGACCCGTTCGTTCTGCTTCTAACTGATACTTTAGCGGTTTTGGATCGTGATCGTTTATCAATATCATCTTATCTCCCGACTGAAGAGAATCAAAGGTATCAAAAATTTTTGGATGCCTTTCACGTGGCGGAATATTTTGTACATCTAGCGTAATTACTTTACCTTCGCTCATTTACTTTATCCTTTCTGTTTTCATTAATTTACCATGTAATACCTTGCTGTAATTTTTATATTTAATATGACAATATGGAAGGCTACCCTTTTGGTATGACCGTCATTAGTGCTGTCAGCTTTGTTTTTGCTTTGAGTAAACGTGTTTCGCCGCTTTCAAACAAAATAAGTGTTCCTTCTTCCACATCTTGGGTTCCTTCTTCCGTGACAACGGAACCGCAACCAGTATTGATTATGACTACGACCTTTCGGTCATTAGTATCTTCTAATGCCGTTTGACCCTCTTCCAAACAAAGAAGGTTAACACACGCCTTTTGAGAATCGCACAGGCTTGTTGATACCGCATTCTTTTCAGAAAAGTTTATAAATTCCTCTAAGTTAAATTCTCCCATCTTGATCCTTTCAGCTAATATGAACAGCAACCACTACCAATTTTTCTATGCCCCTGACACCTCTCTCAGAGCCTTCAGGTGCAACAACAACTTTGCCCTTTGACAAGCGTATTTCTTCTCCGTCCAAGAACATAATGCCTTCTCCTTCCAGTACATAAAAAACACCTGTACCACTCGGATGTGCCGGTATTTCCTGGCCTGGCTCCAAGCATATCATAGGAACCTTTGCATCAGGAGCTGCACATAAGATTTGCGGACGAAATTGTTCACCAAACAGGATCTTCTCTCGTAATTTTATTAAATTCAAACCGTTCCTCTCAATAATTTCTCATGAATTATGAATCTGGATTAATATCCTTCTGAGCAGCTTCAATCAATTCGTTAACAAACATATCCACATCGGTATTGTGCATCATACATGCCAAATTTATATCTTCCGTACCAAATGCAGGACAATCAAAGCAACTTTTACCAAAGTGTTTAGAGAATATCGCTTTTGTTGCAGGATATTTCTCCGTCACCTCACCAGTTGTCATCTTCTTAGTAATATCAAGTTTTTTTCTTATTATTTCTGGTTGAGGATCAATAGGTTTTTGCATCATAATTCCCTTTTTTTTATTGAGTTAAAAAGAGTATAAACCTAAATATCTCGCGCTTGAGTATAACACACTGTTTGCAATGTGGTCAATATTTTTTAATCTTACTACATACTAAAGAACAATTGTTAAACGTCAATTCTTCAGTAGATATTCACAGTTACTTCTTGATATTTTAGAACGGTAAAGGTATAATGGAGAGCTTAAAGACGTATCTTAAACCAGGCCAATGACTAATTCACGCGTAGCAAAGGAAATTACCAGAATACTAATCATAAAATAAAGAAAAATGGATAATGTCTGGTTTATACCACTGCAATTTTCAGTAACAATTCCTACATATATACATTCCACTTCGGAAAAAAATACTCAATCTGTATCACAAAATGCTGAAAAGAGACAAGCAGTATATTCACCTTCTTTTAGCATGTATGACAATACAAAAACAACGAAATATCGCAATTATTAGTATACATACAAACGGTTAGTGAGAGAATATTTTAAAAATAAATAGAAACCTTTTTCGTATTATATGAACCACTATCTATCTGCTGGAGAAAAAAAATCATGGAAACTCATCCAGGACAAAATTAAAGAAAAAGTTACTCCACAACAGTTTACAACATGGTTTTCTGGTCTGAATTTAATCACACTTGATACAAATATAATATATATTCATACCCCAAATTCCTTCTGTAGAGAGTGGATAGAAAATAATTATATGGATATTATTACATCGTCCTTAGAAGAAGCGTCTATATCTAATCGTAAAGTACTCTTTTTTGATAATGACAAGGACACATCAAAAACGGAATCTTGTGATCAAAGCAGTAGCACTGCTTCGCCAAGTACTGAAAATCATGTTCACATAAACAAAAACTACAATTTCGATAATTTTTTGGTAGGGCCTTGTAATCGCCTGGCACATGCAGCGGCCCTTGCTGTATCCGAATCTCCAGGCACTGCATACAACCCATTGTTTATCCATGGTCCTGTTGGTTTGGGTAAAACACACTTACTTCATGCGATTTTTTTGCATTTACAAAAAAAGAAACATAAAACTCTATATTTACCATGTGAGAGTTTTGTAAATCATTATATATCCACTATAAAAACTGGGGATTGGGACAGCTTTAGAAATAAATATAGAAATATTGATGTGCTATTAATAGATGATGTACATTTTCTAGCAAACTCCCAGAGCACCAGAGAAGAGTTTTTTCATACATTTAATGCGCTCTACACACGTCAAAAACAAATAGTCTTGTCCAGCGACTGTCCTCCTGAAGAGATACCAACGATAGAAGAGCGCCTTATTTCGAGATTCAGATGGGGGCTAATAACTCAAGTGGATCTACCTGGTTTTGAAACCAATGTCGCTATAATTCAAAAAAAAACTGCTTTGATGAATATGGAAATCTCTTATGATGTCGCTTGTTACTTAGCTGATAATGTCGTCTCAAGTATAAGAGAAATTGAGGGTATACTCACAAATATTCAGAGATATGCAACAATGAATAAAAGCAAGATAGATTTAAATCTTGTAAAACAAATAATCAACGGTTTCTCAAAACAAAAACGCGACATCGGCATAGAAAAAATACTAAACACTGTTACGAAACATTACGGTGTTCAGCTTTCTCAGCTTCATTCTAAACGAAAATTTAAATCTATTACATTGCCGAGACAGATTGCAATGCACTTAGCAAGAAAATTTACTAATTTATCTTTAGGAGAAATAGGAGGCTATATGGGAGGCCGTGATCACACAACAGTAATGCATGCAGATGACAAAATAAAAAAACTGAAGTCTCTAGATCGAAATATATCTTCTGCATTAAGAAAATTAGAAAATACACTTATTAAACAACAATGAGTTCTAGTTAATTGTTCACTTACTGTAGATAAAATTCCTAATATTAAGAACAAATAAAAACAAACATATAATCGCTTCTTTGTTTGTTCATCAAATAGTATGTGTACTGACAAGTAATTTACATGGAGCGCTATAAGTGTATTCTTTTGATGAACAAACAAACTGTTTTGTAATTCTTTTAAATGTAACACGTTATGAATTAAAACACCAAATTTATAATTTAAGCGTTGATAGATAATAATAAGAATAATATTTTTTTTAATTAAATATAATATATTATATAAAAGATAGTTTCCTTTGAACTAATTTCAACCTAAATAAAAAAATGAAAATAAAATGTAACAAAGAAATTATAAAAAAAGGCTTTCATGTAATAGAAAATGTCATATCCGGTTCAAATGTAAATCCAATGTTACAGAATGTTAGGATTGTAGCAAATGATAACGCCCTAGAATTATCAACTACAGACATGGAAGTTAGTGTTAGTTATTTAATCGATTCTGTTGAAGTAGTAAAGCCTGGTAAAATGGTTGGACCGGAAAGACAAATTTCTTCAATAGTTAAAGAGTGGACAGAAGAGAGTATAGAAATAACTGAAGAAGACAAGAAATGTATAATAAAAGGAAAAGATAATTACTTTAAAATTCTCTGTACCGATCCGGATGGTTTTCCAACAATTCCTCAATTCATTGATGACGAATATATAGAAATAGATAAAAATGTTCTATTGGACATGATAAAAAAAACAGCATTTATTATTTTATATGATAAAACAAAGCAGGGTACAAGTGGTGTTTTCTTAGAAATAAGAGAAAACCAAGTCAAAATGGTTGCAAATGATGGAAGAAGATTAAGTGAAGTTAAGAAAAAAATTAATAACCCTCATAGTGTTTTAAAAAGTTGTATAATACCGATAAAAGGCATATTACAAATGCAGAGAATTGTTGGCGAACAGGATGATCTGGTAAAAATAAGAATAGAAGAAAAACGTATTTTTGTAAAAACAAAAAATTCAACATTGTGTTCACAATTATTGGCGGGACAATATCCAAAGTATGAGGAAGTAATCCCCACGAATCTTGATAAAAAGATTAGTATAGACAAGAACGATTTTGCATCAGCTATTCGAAGAGTATCTATTATGACAACGGAAGAATATAAGCTATTAAGATTTAAGTTTTCTGGTGAAACACTGGAGATAAAATGTTTATCACCAGATGTAGGTGAGTCTAAAGCTATAATTCCTGTAGAATATTCTGGAGAGGAATTAGAAATAGGCTTGAATCCGGAGTTTTTATTAGATTTTCTTAAAAATGTTGATTCTAAAGGGATTTTATTAGAGTTGAAAGATCCGAGTACTGCTGGGGTATTGAAGGTGGGAACGGGATGTACTTATGTGGTGATGCCAATGAATCTGGGAGACGAAAAGCCAACAGAATGAAGCGATTTAGAGGAAGCAATACATCAGTTAAAAAGCTAGGTGATATATTAAATGATTCAGTAATATCTGTTCAAAAAGCAGGTAAGCGAAATAAAAATCTGAGAGAAAAATGGAAAAAAGTGGCAGGTGAGATAGTCTCAGATCACACAGATGTTGGAATGGTTAAAAATGGAGTGCTATACATAGAGGTGGATTCAGCAACATGGCTGCACCATATTTCTTCTTTCAAAAAAGAAGAGTTGTTAGTGTCCATACAGAAAGAATTTAAAATAGGATATATATCAGACATAAAGTTTCGAGTAGGAATTTTTTAGAAGGAATTTGAGGTAATGGTGGAATGAGCGAAATAGAAAAATATGATGCAACGTATATAAAGGTTTTAGAGGGAATAGAAGCGGTAAGAAAAAGACCTGCTATGTATATAGGGGATATTAGCGAGAAAGGTTTGCATCACCTGATAGAGGAGGTGGTAGGTAATAGTGTCGATGAGGCCATGGGAGGATTCTGTGACAATATAACGGTAAAATTGAATATTGATGGAAGTGTTATGGTTTTGGATGATGGCAGAGGTATACCTGTGGACGAGCATCAGGAAATGAAAAAACCGGCATTAGAGGTAGTGATGACGACCTTACATGCCGGAGGGAAGTTTGAGGGTAAGGGTTACAAAGTTTCCGGAGGATTACATGGTGTGGGTATTTCAGTAGTAAACGCACTTAGTGAATGGCTGGAGGTTGAAGTGCGAAGAAATGGACATATGTATGTACAGCGATATGAATGTGGAGAAACAAAAACAGTACTAGAAGAAAGAGGAGCTACCAAGAAGAGAGGAACAAAGATTATATTTAAACCGGACAGTTCTATATTTGAAACGGTAGAATTTAGTTATGATATAGTCAGAAAAAGAATCAGGGAGCTTGCATTTCTTAATAAGGGGCTTTGTATAAGTATTATAGATGAAAGAACAGACACAGAGGAAACATTTAAGTATGATGGTGGAATAAAGATATTTGTAGAGGAAATGAATAAGGGAAAAGAGGTAGTTAATAAAGATGTGGTATATTTTGAAGGTCAAGAAAAGGATATAATTGTAGAGTGTGCATTGCAATATAATGATGGCTATAATGAGAAAGTTTTTTCTTTTGCTAATAATATAAATACCATAGAAGGGGGAACGCATTTAAGTGGTTTCCGGACAGCATTGACAAGAACGTTGAATATGTATGCAAAGAATTCCAAACTTCTAAAGGACGGTAAAGCACCAACAGGTGATGATTACAGGGAGGGGCTTTCAGCGGTAATTAGCGTAAAAGTTCCAGAACCACAATTTGAAGGACAAACAAAAACAAAGCTGGGAAACAGAGATGTTCAGGGGTTGGTTGAAGCATTGGCGTATGAACATTTAAGTACTTATTGTGAGGAAAATCCTAAATCTGCAAGGGCCATAGTCGGTAAAGCTCTGGATGCTTCCAGGGCGAGGGAGGCTGCTAGAAAAGCGAGAGAATTGACAAGAAGAAAGGGGGCTCTTTCTGGATCGGATTTACCAGGTAAACTTGCCGATTGTTCCAGTAATGATGTAGAATCTACAGAGTTGTTTATAGTAGAAGGCATCTCTGCTGGCGGAACGGCAAAGCAAGGTAGAGATAGAAGATATCAGGCCATTCTACCGCTTAAAGGGGTGATACTGAATGTAGAAAAAGCAAGGGTGGAAAAAATGTTGAATAATGAGGAGATTAGAACGCTCATAAGTGCTATAGGCACTGGCATAGGTATAGATGAGTTTGATCCTGAAAAGTTAAGGTATGGAAAAATAGTCATAATGACAGATGCAGATGTTGATGGTGCGCATATCAGAACATTGTTATTAACATTTTTCTTTAGACAAATGCCAGAATTAATAGACAGAGGAAATATTTTTATTGCTCAACCACCACTATACAAAATTAAAAGAAAAAAAAGGCAGGAATATGTATACGGAGACAAAGAGCTGCAAAATTCTTTGATAAACATTGGAACAGATGAGGTAGTTATTGAAACGTGTGATAAAGAACCGTTAAGACTCTCAGGAGAAAAATTGAAAAAGTTTCTGGCTCTTTTAGAAAAAATGGAAGAGTATAACTTACACTTTAACAAAAAGAAACAACAGAGTAAAAAAGGTATTTCATTAAAGGAATATTTGAAAAAAGAACACGATGGAAGCTACCCAATGTATAGAGTTGCTTATAATGGACAAGAAAAATACATGTACACTGATGATGAGTTAAACCGATTAGTAAAGCAACAACAAGAACAAAAAGGAGATAGTGTTGAAATAAACAACATAGACGAAGAGAGGGATGTTGGTAGTCAAGATTCGATAGAAGTACAGGAATTTCACGAAAGCGGTGAAATAGAGAATACCGTGAAAATGATAGAGAAAGATGGTTTTAAAGCAGAAGATTTTTTTAAGGGATCTGAAGAAAATGAATCTCCATGTGCGAAACTGATATATGATGATACTGTGTTAGAAATATTCTCATTAGGAGAACTTTTGCCAAATATTAAAGAGGTCGGCAAGAAGGGTCTGGACATTCAGAGATATAAAGGGTTGGGAGAGATGAATGCTGAAGAATTAGCCATAACCACGATGGATTCTTCTTCAAGAACCCTGTTAAGGGTAAAAATTGAAGATGCAATGAAGGCTGACGAGATGTTCAGCACATTATCCGGAAAGGATGTTAAACGAAGACGAGAATATATTGAAACACATGCATTAGATGTTAAAAATCTAGATATATAACATCCAAAAAAATGTACATTTTACTTACAAAAATAGAGGTAGTAAAAAAAAGAGCTATTGTGATTTATCCTCATCCCACTTTCCAGTAAAGACAAATTCTGCAGGGCCAGTCATGTATGTATTATTATCTGTCCATTCTACAGTTAAATTCCCTCCTGGAAGCTGAGTTTGTATGATTTTTTCTGTCAAGTTATTCAATACACATGCAACACCAGTAGCGACAGCTCCTGTACCACATGCGAGTGTTTCACCTGAGCCTCTTTCCCAAGTGCGCATTTTAACCTTATCGGCAGATATTTGTTGTACAAAGTGAGCATTAATTCTTTCAGGAAAAAGATCATGATTTTCGATTGCTTTACCGGTAACGTCTAAATTTATTAAATCAACATTATCAACAAATGTTATGCAGTGAGGATTACCCATAGAAACACATGTGATATATAAAACAGTGTCATTAACCAGAAGCGGCTCATTAATTACCTGTTTATTTTCACCGAACATTGGTATATCATTTCTAAGTAACTTAGGTGATCCCATTTCAACCCTTACCTGTGTAACATTTCCATTTACGGTTGTCAGTTCAATTATTTTTATTCCTGCGGAAGTTTCTATCGTTAGTTGGTTGCTTTTCTTTAATCCGCATTCATATAAATATTTAGCAACGCACCTGATACCGTTACCGCACATCTGTGCCTCGCTACCATCCGCATTAAAAATTCGCATTCTAGCATCTGCTACTTCTGAAGGCATTATCATTATCAATCCATCACTACCAACACCAAAATGCCTGTCACTTATTGCGATAGACAGTTTTGAAGGATTTTTAATGTTTTCTTCAAAGCAGTTAACATATACATAGTCATTTCCAATACCCTGCATTTTAGTAAATTTCAATTAGTACCTCCTTGCCAAAAAACAGATTACAATTTGTATTGTATATTTAAAATTACCGCCTGTATAATTTTAACGAAACAGCCTATTTTGTCAATGGATAGTAATATCTGTTAAACTCGACCTTGGTATAATTTTGTTAAAAAATAATTCTTCTTGCACTGTTATAATAACATAGTAGAATTGCCGCAAGTGTACTAATAATTCAATAAGTTTAATTTTATCAGGATATAAATATGCGTACTATTATAACAGGTGGAGCGGGGTTCCTTGGTTCACATTTATGTGATTATTTACTCGAAAAAGAACATGAAGTTATATGTATTGATAATTTATTAACTGGTTCTGCTAAAAATATTGAGCACTGTATCGGTAATCCAAAATTTAAGTTTATTAAACATAATGTTAGTGAGTATATTTATGTCGGTGGGAGAATAGACAATATTCTGCACTTTGCGTCACCAGCAAGCCCATTAGATTATTTAAAGCTGCCAATACAAACGCTGAAGGTTGGTTCATTAGGAACCTTAAATGCAATTGGAGTTGCAAAAAGTAAAAAATCCAGGTTTTTTCTGGCATCAACATCAGAGGTCTATGGAGACCCCCTTGTTCATCCCCAAACAGAAGACTATTGGGGTAATGTAAATCCTATAGGACCAAGGGGTGTCTATGATGAAGCAAAGAGGTTTGCAGAGGCAATGGTTATGGCATATCATAGAAGCCATGGTGTTGATACAAGAATTGTGAGAATTTTTAATACATATGGTCCTCGGATGAGAGTAAATGATGGAAGGGCATTGCCCGCATTTATTTCACAGGCAATTAAAGGGGAAGATTTAACGGTTTTTGGAGATGGATCACAAACACGAAGTTTTTGTTACGTTTCAGATTTAGTAGAAGGAATATATAAATTATTGGTTTCAGACATTAATGAACCTGTAAATATTGGAAATCCAACAGAGATAAGCTTAATTGATATAGCGAGAGAAATTATAAATATGACAGGTAGTAAAAGCAAAATTGTCTTTAAGCCTTTGCCAATAGACGATCCTAAATGTAGGCAACCTAACATAACAAAAGCAAAAGAACTCTTGAATTGGGAGCCTAAAGTCTCCCGAGCCGATGGACTGAAGACAACAATAGACTATTTCCGAAATGCCTTACAAAAAGAGAAGTAAAGAAGTCTCGCACTTACAAATTACTGTTCCTTATCCAGTTCAAAAGCGTTGTGCACTGCATTTAGGGCTTTCTCTGCCTGTTTTTCCTCTATAACACAAGAGATTTTAATCTCTGAAGTGCTAATCATTTGTATGTTGATTTTCTCATCAGATAACGTTTTAAACATTTTTTCTGCTATTCCACAGTGAGACCTCATGCCTATTCCAACAACTGAAAGTTTTGCTATTTTGTCATCCGCAATGATCTCTTCTGCCTTTATTCTTTTTGTAGTTTCCAGAGCAAGTATCAGATCATCTTTTTGAACAGTAAACGTCAAATCTGCCAACCCATTGGCGCTGACGTTCTGAATAATCATGTCTACATTTATTTTTTCTTTGGCAAGCTCATGGAATATGTTGGCTGCTTGCCCGGGCTCATCAGCTACTCCAATTATTGTTATTTTCGCATCATCTTTTGTTACAGTTGCTCCACTGACAACGATATTTTCCATTTCACCTACCTCTTTGCATATAAGGGTTCCTGTGCCGTTATTAAAACTGGGTCTTACCCGGATTGGGACATTGAATTTCTTTGCAAACTCAATTGATCTTACATGAACAACTTGTGCACCCATACTTGCCAGTTCCAGTATTTCATCATAAGATATTTTATTTAGCCTTCTAGCGTTGGAAACAGTTCGTGGGTCAGCGGTGTAAATTCCATCAACATCGGTATAAATATCACACATGTCTGCTTTAAGTAACGCTGCTAATGCAACAGCACTAGTATCAGATCCTCCCCGCCCCAAAGTTGTTATATTGTCATTTTCATCTACGCCCTGATATCCGGCTACCACCACTATTTTGTTTTTAGATAATTCTTCTAATATTCGACTATCATTTATATTAACAATCCTTGCTTTTGTGTGAAAGCTGTCTGTTGTTATTCCTATTTGCCTTCCTGTGAAAGACACGGCAGATACACCTAAAGAGTGAATTGCCATTGCCATAAGAGCACTTGACATTTGCTCACCAGTAGAAAGCAGTGAATCCAATTCGCGCTTAGAAGGTTTGTTATTAATTGAATAAGCCATTTCTAATAATTCATCTGTCATTTTTCCCTGCGCGGAAACAACGACAACAATCTTGCTGCCTGCAGAATATTCCTCAACCGCTCGCTTGGCCGCTCTTTTCATACGCGCAGCATCTGCGACAGATGTTCCACCAAATTTTTGGACAATTAATTGCATTATTTATATAGTTTTACTCCAGATTGGCATGCCTTTTCATCATTTCAACCTCTTCTCTGTTCAGCAATCGTACGAGTGTTAAAATTACGGCATCAAGGTATACAAGACATGCTTGCTCAAACAATGTGCTACGAAACTGTGCCGTTCGTTGAGACCGTATGACTTGATCGGTATCACCAGCCGGTATTTCAATGGTTAAGTTTGCATAATTAGATAACTCAGAGTCAGGATGTGCTGTGATCACGACAACCTGTGCGTTCAGAGGCCTCGCAAGTCCAGCGATATGACAGGAAATAGAAGTTGTACCGGAACTACTGCAAACGATAAGCATATCACCCGCATCAATATTTGGCGTTGTTGTGTCACCGACAATATGGCACGAGAAACCTATATGAGTCAGGCGCATCGCAAATGTCCTGGCAACCAAGCCTGAACGTCCTTGCCCGGTTACAAATATATTTTTTGATGAATTTATTGCCGTAACAAATTTTCTAAATTCATTTTCCTTAATTCCGTCTAGAACATAATCAATTTCGTTGATTATAGCCTTTGTAGTAGACTTTATACTCAATTCGGAGTTGTTGGATTTCATTTCCTTCATAATAGCTTAAAACGAATTCTATCAATTAAATATAATAATTTCAAGAAATAGGTACGTGGAACAGATAAAAAGATGATTTTCTCTCTATCCTCAAGTGCTGACAATAAATTTTTTGTTGCTATGAATAGTATTAATTGTTACTATCCGACTGCTTTTAGACTAATAAATTTTCCTTAACATTTGGATATTTTCTATGGAACTCGCATTCGTTGGTCAAATCCTAGGACTTTACAAGATGGTACTCCTTGTAAGAATCATCTTAACTTGGATTCCACATAATCCTAATAATTCTGCAGCAATATTTCTTTATAAAATAACAGAACCGATTCTTGAGCCTGTTCGACGCATAATTCCATCTATAGGAGGAATAGATATCTCTCCAATCCTTGTATTTTTTGGTCTTGGCTTGCTTCAAAGGGCTTTTGGTTAAGCACAACTAATGTAGAGATAATAATCCTTGACGAGAAGGTGCATTTCTCTACTACACACCCAAACTTCATAGTTTTTTTTATCGTTTAGCCTAAGCGATTAAAACTATTCACACAAAACAGGATTGTTATAACTTCATTTACAAACAATGTGCAAGTTTTTTTGATCAATTAAGCATTAGATCAAAAATTTATAGTAGTAAGATAAAAAGGATTTGGAATTAATAATGTAATGGTAAACAGAATAATAATTATCGTTCTTGATAGCGTCGGAATTGGTGAGTTACCGGACGCTTATAAATTCGGGGATGAAGGTTGTAACACATTGGTAAATACTGCCAAGGCAGTTGGTGGTCTTAATATTCCAAACCTGGAACGCTTTGGTATTGGCAAGATTGACGATATCATGGGCGTTTCTAATGGTACTGATGAAATAGCTTTTTATGGTAAGATGATTGAAGTATCAGCAGCCAAAGATACCACGTCCGGGCACTGGGAGATTATGGGAGTTATAACAGACAAGCCTTTCCCAACCTACCCCAATGGCTTTCCAGATGAGGTGATTGAACAATTTACTAAATCTATAGGACGGTCGATATTAGGTAACAAAACTGCATCGGGAACAGAAATAATAGAGGAGTTGGGTGCCGAACACATTAAAACTGGTAATCCAATTGTATATACATCAGCTGATAGTGTTTTCCAGATAGCTGCGTGTGAGGATATTATACCGGTAGAATCCTTATATAAAATATGTGGTTGCGCCAGAGACATATTAAAAGGAAAACACAATGTTGGTCGGGTTATTGCCAGGCCATTTATAGTAGAAAACGGTATATATACACGAACAGAAAGACGGAGAGATTTTTCATTGCCTCCACCAGAAGAGACATTGTTGGATAAGGCCGTAAGAGGCGGGTATGAAGTTGTGGGTATTGGTAAGATCGGTGATATCTTTGCACACAGGGGACTGACAAGGGAAATACATGCATCTAATAATCACGAAGGAGTTCTAAAGACAATAGAATGTGTTAAGGAAGATTTTAAAGGTATAATTTTTACTAATTTGATTGACTTTGATATGAAATATGGTCATAGAAATGACCCGGAAGGCTACGCAGGTGCACTGGAAGAGTTTGATCGTCGTTTGCCGGAGCTTGTTGATGTGTTAGGCCCGGACGATATTCTCATGATTACCGCAGACCATGGATGTGATCCTACTGCACCCGGTACAGACCATTCTCGTGAGTATGTTCCTCTTCTTGTTTTTGGAAAGCAATTGAATAAACCAGGAACGCTTGGCATTCGTAAATCATTTGCTGACGTTGGTGCCACTATTTCAGAGGCATTACTAAAGATAAAAAGCGATAAAGGGGAAAGTTTTTTTACAGAATTGATAAGCCGTTAAGATTGAGTTAATTTTACCGGTACGCGTATAAAGCACTGGTATTTTATAGTTGAATGTTTGATATAAAGAAAAGTTTAAGATATCATTTTGTGGGAATTGGTGGAATTGGTATGAGTGCACTTGCACAGATTACTAAATCACAGGGACACGCAGTTGGTGGCTCAGACAGAAGAAATGATAAGAAGCAAACCCCGGAAGTTTTTCATAAATTGAAATCTCAGGGCATTGCGCTCTCTCCGCAGGATGGTACAGGAGTTGATAAAGAGACAGACTTTATTGTTATTTCCAGTGCGGTAGAAGAAGACAATCCTGATCTGATAATTGCATCACAGCGTAACATTCAAATTATCAAAAGATCTGACTTACTTAGTACTCTTTTCAATAATAAACGTGGGATTGCAATAGGGGGAAGTAATGGCAAGACTACCGTATGCGGAATGACGTCGTGGATACTTGAGAAGGCGGGTCATGACCCAACTGTTGTGGGCGGGGGCTATGTTAAAAACTTTATCACAGACAAGTCATTGGGCAACTCAAGGTTTGGGTGTTCAGAAACCGTTGTAATTGAGGCAGACGAGAGTGATGGTAGTCTGATCAAGTATATGCCAAAGGTGTCAGTTATTACTAACATATCTAAAGACCACAAGACGGTAGAGGAACTTGGAGCTTTATTTAGTAAATTTGCCGAAAATACATCAGATACCGTAATAGTTAACGAAAGTTGTTCTCGTTTTATAAAAATTAAAAACAGTTCTAAAAGAGTTATCACGTTTGGTGAAGGTAGCGGGTCGGATGTTAGCGCTTCACAAATTTCCTGTAACTCTTTCGGTTCAATGTTTAAGGTTAAAGGTAATGATTTTGAGATAAATATTCCGGGCCTATATAATGTTTATAATGCACTCGCTGCGATCGCTGTCGCACAGACAGAAGGTATCTCTGATATGGAGATAAAAGTGGCGCTTAAAACATTTAAAGGAACCAAAAGACGAATGGAAGTTGTTGGCGAGACAAATGGAATAAAAGTGATAGATGATTATGCGCATAATCCGAGAAAGATCCAGGCGGCAATTGATACTGTAAGGTTAATCAGTGAAAGACTAATAGTCGTGTTTCAGCCACACGGTTATGGACCAACAGAATTTCTCAGAGATGAGTTGGTATCTGCTTTTGCAAGAAAACTATTACCGAACGATATATTGTTTATGCCGGAAATATTTTATGCAGGAGGAACGGCAAGCAAAAGAATATCTTCAAATGATATTATTAAGGAGTTAAAAAGCAGAGGCATAAATGCGTTTTTTGTTCCTGTTAGAGAGGATATTGTTGCAGAAGTTAAGCAGAGAGCAGCGCCACATGACAGCGTACTGATTATGGGGGCAAGGGATGATTCTCTTACGGATCTCTGTCACGCGATACTAAATGGGTTATAGGAAATTGACAATAACCGGTAGTAAATTTACTATTCTTAACAGAGTCCATTTATTTTTGTGCCTAAAATAGTTTTTATAGAATAACCTTTGGTAAACAAAAAATGAAAACCGCTTTAATAACAGGTGTTACAGGTCAGGATGGCTCCTATTTAGCAGAGTTTCTGTTAAAAAAAGGTTACGAGGTTCATGGCGTAGTCCGTCGTAGTAGTTCAAGTAACTTTGAAAGAATTGAACATATCCAGGAAGACATAACGCTTGTTCAGGGCGACTTGCTTGATCAAAACTCTTTGATAGAGGCGATAGAAGGAAGCCGACCGGATGAAATTTATAATTTAGGTGCACAATCATTTGTTCCCACTTCATGGAACCAACCGGTTTTAACAGGTGAGTTTACTGCATTAGGGGCGACCAGATTATTGGAGGCAACAAGACTGGTAAACAAAAATATACGTTTCTACCAGGCGTCTTCCAGTGAGATGTTTGGCAAGGCCGCAGAAGTGCCTCAGAACGAACAAACATTATTTTATCCAAGAAGTCCTTACGGAGTTGCAAAGCTGTATGCACATTGGATTACGGTAAATTATAGAGAGAGTTACGATATGTTTTGTTGTTCCGGAATTCTTTTTAATCATGAATCCCCAAGGAGAGGTTTGGAGTTTGTTACAAAAAAAGTGACGAATGCGGTTGCCAGAATTAAGTTAGGTTTGTCTAAGGAATTGAGAATGGGCAACCTTGATGCTAAGCGTGACTGGGGGTTTGCCGGAGATTTTGTGGAAGCCATGTGGTTAATGCTTCAGCAAGAGACCCCAGAAGACTTTGTTATATCAACCGGGGAAACACATTCTATAGAAGAGTTGGTAGAAATTGCCTTTACACACGTGGGCTTGGAATGGAAAGACTATGTTGTTATTGACCCTAAATTTGTCAGACCTGCAGAAGTAGATTTGCTTCTGGGAGACTCCAGCAAAGCAAGAGACAGATTGAAATGGCAACCAAAGATTAAATTTGAAGAATTAATAAGAATGATGGTAGATTTTGATATTAAAAAGTATGAAGCAAAAGGGCCTTCCTCATAGACAGAAAAATTGGATTTGGTATTTTGGCCGCCATTCATCCTAAGTGAAAAAACATCTTTAATAGATTATTTTATATTTACCAGATCGAAAGGAAACTCTAACTCCTTTCCATCTGGAGATGTAATTAACAATTTTAATGTTAAGTTTTGGTTTATGTTTTCAACCGGGAATTTGTATACACATCCTGCTACATACGCTGGTTCTTCCGGGTAAAAGCTGCTGGGTTCTGCAAAGTCCGGATGAAATGTATACATCGGGTATACCGGCTTGTCCTCGGAGTAAAGAATGGCATTATAACCCTTGGCAAACTCCATATAATTGCCAAAAATAGATACAACAAAAGTCAGACTCTCTTTGAAATGTAGTGCCCTTAATATCTCTCCCTCTGACAACTCGCGTTTTTCAACAGTTGCTTTCTTTGCTTTAAAAGCGACATTGTGATAAGGTGTCCACAGCGTAGCCCAGCCACTTTTTTCATCAAGCCGGACGACCCATGGTTCTGCAAATTTTGTAGGGCTTAATAGTTTGTTCTTCTTTCCATATTCGATTGCTTCACTTATCTGATTGGGTGTTAAATCAAGAGAAACACAATAGGCGCTTTTATTCATCTGGCTTATGATGGTAAAAAAAGCCAAAATAAGAATTATTCTTTTTAACATTAATTTCCTTCCGTATTAAAATCCTTTTTCCTTTTTAATCTCTTTGTAGGCGTTGTTAATTATCTGAAACTTATCACTTGCAAGCTTCGCAAATTCATCTCCCAGGTGAGACACTCTATCTGGATGATACTGTTTAGAGAGATGTCTATACGATTTTTTAATATCTTCAACAGACGTGTTTCTAGTTACGTTTAAGATTTGATAGTGTTTGTCGTTATCGCTACAAAATTCTGCTCGTATCTCGAATGCATCGTCTACATTGATCTCTACAAGTTCGATAATATCGTTTATCATCCGTTCTTCATTTGGATGAAATTCCTTATCTGCAAATGCAACCAGATAGACGATCCGCAATAAAGAAAGCCTCTCTTCATAGCTGGAGTATAGTTTGAATTCGTAGCAAACCGCCCGTAAATCCAGATCCGCACTGGAAGTCTGATTTATTAAATTTCTGATGAAACTTAAGTCTTCTCCTTTAAAGCCAAAACTTACAAATGCCCTTTCTATTACATTAATTTCCTGTGCGCTTACGCGTCCATCGGCTTTGGCAATTGATACAAGTATTCCGACCAGGTGTGTTACAAAATTTAGTGATCTTTCCTGATTACCTGAGGGCCCTCTTGTTGGTATTTGTTTCAGAGACTTATCAAAAAAATCTCCTGTCATTGTGCCAAGGATTGCCCCAAAAGGGCCACCAAAAAGAAATCCTAAACCCGCGCCAATTACTTTACCTTTCCATTTTGCCAAAAGTCATTTTCCTCAAATTTATTCAATCAACCCAGATTTTACCTGTTTTTCTGAATATGGGTTTTTTCTAAATCGTTTTGTATCTGTTTTTCCTTAATTCTGTCCTGTGCAATTTCTATGTTAAACTTTGCTTCCAGCTTACTGGGATCAAGCACTAGGACTTCTTTCCATTTTGCAATTGCAGCTTCAAATCGTTCTTCTCTATACAAGTGAATTGCTTTGTCTAACAAATCTTGGATAAGTGATGATTTTCGTTCTTCTTGTGTTTCCTTTATCAGGCTTTCTCTGCTTTGGTCTGTACGACTCTTTTCTACATTAAAATTTGTAGTTTTATCTGCAATATTTTCTGTTTGTTCGGATGTATCACGGGTTGCTTCCAGTATTTCAAGCTTTGTTTTGAGGTTATTATTATTCAGTTCCACTTCCGTAAGATTCTGTTTGATCTTTTTAAGCGTAATTTTTGTTTGTGCCAACTCTTTTTTTAGATGATTACGTGTGATGTTATTAGATGCTTGTGCTTTTTCGATGACAGCCTGTTTGTTCATTATTTGTGTGTATTCTTCATTTAACTGGCTCTTTACGGCGTCAAATTCACTAACACTTTTCTTCAATTCATAGTTTTCAGTAGTCAAACTTCCCAGACTATAAGATAAGGTTGCCATTTGTTCTTCCAGTGTATTAATTCGTTCTTCTTCAACACTAACATCGCTTTTACTTTGGCCTTTGAACAAAGGGCCTTTGCTTAACTGGAAACATCCTGAGTTGAGTAATCCAATAGGTACTATAAGAGTTACAAATACGTACAGAAATTTAGAATGTTTTTTGTTCATAGCTTTTCCCCTTTTTCGATCAAGTGGTTTTCTTGTCCTGAAGTTTTAGAATTACCATTTGTGAGATTGCGAACTCTTCTATTTTTCTGGTCTGATGCAAAATATGCTCCCAGTCTTTTTTTGTTCCTGCAGTAATTCCTTTTTTCAATCTGGCTTCCAGTTTTTCTAAGTCGGTTTCTAACAACTTAAGCCGGTTTTTAATATCTTCCATTTTTAAAGGATCTGGTTTAAAGGTGGGACGTCTAAGTAAATTTACACGTCAATTCTACTTAACATCCAACCATTGTCAAATATTTTCTACCCTTGACTTGCTTAATGGGGAGGGATATAGTTTTGTCATGTTGCAATTGAGAAAACAGGTTGCTGGCGTTATCAGGGAATACAATCTTTTTAGCGCGAATGACAAAATAATAATAGGTGTTTCCGGTGGACCGGACTCTACTGCTCTGTTAAGTCTGATTTGTAATGCAAATCGAACAAACCCGCCTTATTCTGAAATTATTATTGTTCATTTGAACCATTCAATCAGGGGTAGAGAATCAGATGGAGATGAACAATTTGTAAACACTCTTGCAGAACAATATGGCGTGTCACTCATTACTGAAAAAAGGGACATTAAAGAGATTGCACGGGAGCGCAAAGTATCGATGGAAGAAGCTGCGCGGGATGAAAGATATAAATTCTTTGAGAGTGCTGCAAAAAGAGTGGGGGCCAATGTTATCGCGGTGGGTCATAATGCCGATGATAACGCCGAAACTATTTTGCATAGAATAATCAGGGGTGCTGGCATTACAGGTATAAGCGGTATAAGGCCAATTCGAAAACTTACACGGATTTCAACAATTAATCTCGTTCGCCCCCTGTTATTTACATGGCGTAAGGACATTATCGCGTATCTGGAAGAGGAGGACCTTTCTTACAGAGTTGATTCTACAAATGTTGAAGAAGACAAATTAAGAAACCGGATTAGAATGGAACTTATTCCACACCTTCAAAAAAAATATAATGCAAAAATAAAAAAATCACTGGTGACGTTAGGTGAAACGGCGGTACAAAATCTTGATTACATGGAGGTAAAAGCGAAGATTTTATTCGAAGATGCTTTGATAAATAAAGAGGCGAACGCAGAGGCGCTGATATCGGCAGATAAAATATCCTTGGACATACACAAATTAAAAGAGTTACCGCAAATTTTACAACAGATGATCATAAAAGAGGCAATCGTTCGGTTAAATATTCCTCTCAAAAAACTAAGCTATAATAATTATAAGTATATTTTAAGTATTATTCATTCTAAGAAAATACCGGTTAATAATATTGTTAAGAAGTACTTGAATGTAAGGATAGAGGAAAATGAGCTACATTTTTCAAAGTACAAATATTCTGAGAAACCAATTTCCGTTTTAAGCGAAACGGAAATAAAAGTACCGGGAGAAATGGGAATTGATGATATGAACTATCGGGTAAAGACGGAGATCACGGAAATAAACGCTGGCTTTCTGGAAGAATTCAAACGAAACAAGACAAATTATGAAGAAGTCGTAGATTTTGATAAGATCAACATACCGCTTATCGTCAGGACAAGAAGGCCGAGAGACAAATTTTGGCCATTAGGGCTCCATGGGACGAAGAAGATAAAAGAATTTTTCATAGATAATAAAGTTCCCGTGATGGAACGGGATACCGTCCCAATAGTAACTATGGATGGGCAGCCGATATGGATAGTGGGATTTCGGATTGATGATCGTGTTCGGGTTTCTAAGGAAACAACGAATATGTTAATAATGAAATTTGAGAAGATAAGGAGAAATAAATAGTCGCTGCTGCTCATGTTATTAAGTACAATACCGGTATTGTATTTATTTGCTCTTTCAATCAGAATATAGGAGGTGGTATGGAAAATACAGAAGAAGTTTTGAATCAAGATGATGTTTTATCACGTGTACATCAATATGAACTGGAGAGGGACGAAGAGAGAGTTTTTATCAATGTCAGGGAGCCGATAGGCGGTTCGGCTAAAGGTTCTTTCATTGCGGTTCCCAGCCTAATTAGTAAAGAATGTAGTAATACTGATTACGTTGGATTAGGTGATTCTGTGGAAGATGCATTAAAGGATTGTCTGAAAAGAATTAAAGGACTGCCGTTACACCAGATTATTCCTCAGGGTTAATCTGCTTAAAAGGCTTATGTACATGTTTATCTTTATCATGTATAAAAAGGTATGTATCATATCGACAAGGAATTATAAATGCCATTTGATTATACTATTACCATCGCCGGTAGTGCGGGGCAGGGACTGCAGACAATTGCCAATATACTGCTCAAGGTACTTGCCAGAAACGGTTACTATGTATTTTCGTCACAGGACTATATGTCCAGAATTCGTGGTGGTCACAACTTCACCAGCATTCGAGTGAGTGACAAGCCGGTATATTCTACAAGCGTTTCTCCCCAGCTACTGGTTGCACTGGATCAGGAAAGTGTGGAAGTACATTACAACTCTTTAACCAGTCCCGCAATCATTGTCCACGATTCCGATACCATAAAAGTAAAAAAATCGAAGAAGATTAAAGCCGTTGCGGTTCCCCTGGAAAAGTTATCAAGCGAAAGTGGCAACCCTGTTTATGCAAACTCTGTAGCGGCAGGGGTTCTGTTTTCGCTTTTGAGACTCGATCTTAAAGAACTTGTCGGTTTTCTGGAAACCTGCTTTGAAGAAAAATCTCCTGAACAAATCAAAGGGAATATAAAAGCTGCCACAAAAGGATTCACATACACTTCAGAAAATTATAACAATATTAAAACGACGATTGGCAAGGTAAGGAAGAAGAACCGGATGTTGGTAAACGGGGCGGAGTCAATAGCTATCGGCATGATTGCCGGTGGTATACGGTTCATCAGCGCGTATCCAATGTCACCCTCTACCGGAATCTTCATTTATATAACCGGTAAGGCCAGAAAATTGGGAATAATATCAGAACAGGCAGAGGACGAGATAGCGGCCTGCAATATGGCACTGGGGGCAGGTGCGGCAGGTGCGCGCGCCGCTGTCACGACTTCAGGAGGAGGTCTTTCCCTGATGTGTGAAGGTATCAGTCTGGCTGGGGCGGCCGAAATTCCTATAGTAATAGCAAATATGCAGAGGCCGGGGCCCGCAACCGGGTTTCCAACACGTACTGCACAGGAGGATCTGGATTTGGTCTTGAATATTGGTCACGGTGAATTCCCGCGTTTTATATTCGCTCCGGGCACAGCGGAAGAGGCCTTTTATACATCCATTCACGCGATGAACCTTGCCGAAAAATATCAGGTACCCGTGTTTATACTCGGAGATCAGCATCTGGTTGACAGCTCTATTACCCTGGATAAGCTTAATCCAAACAAGGTTAAATACAAAAGCTATATGGTTAAAAGCGGCAATCTGAAAAAGCCTTATCTTCGATATAAAAATACGAAGAGCGGTGTATCACCTCTGGCGTATTACGGACAGGATAAGGTAACGTTCATAGTCGATAGTCATGTACATACTGAGGATGGCCACATTTCCGAAGACATGGTTGTTGCAGAAAAACTGACAGAAAAACGCTTTAGAAAAATTAATGGTATGAAAAAAGAATTTTACGGGCCGCAATATTATGGTCCGCAAAATGCTAAAACAGTTTTAGTGTCATGGGGATCAACGTATGGGGCTGTCAGGGAGACAATAGATTATTTGCTTGAGAAGAAAAAGAGTGTAGCAATGATTCATTATAATAAGATATGGCCATTTCCTGTTGAGGAATCAATCAGGCTCCTGAAATCGAGAAAAGATATTCGTGTGGTTGAAAACAACTATCAGGCACAATTCAATCGATTGTTTAAGAGGGAAACTAAGATAGACACAGGCGAACCTATTCTCAGGTACGACGGACGTCCATTCGACGTGCAATATGTAATAGAAAAGGTTGAAAAGAGGCAGAAATGACGAAAGAAAACTATTTCCATTATTATGGTGAGAAGGCGTGGTGTCCGGGATGCGGGGATCACGGCATACTTTCTTCGGTAGAAAACGCGCTTGCTAATTTGAAGAAAAAACCACATGAGGTTCTCATGGTTTCAGGAATCGGGCAGGCGGCAAAACTGCCGCATTATATCAAGGCAAATGGTTTCGACGGTTTACATGGCAGGGCATTACCGGCAGCCTTTGGGGCAAAAGTTGCAAACCACAAACTCATGGTGCTTGTTACAAGTGGAGATGGAGATATCTATGGGGAAGGTGGTAACCATTTCATACATGCTATACGCAGAAATATCGATATTACCTTAATCGTTCATAATAATCAGATTTATGGCCTTACCAAAGGGCAGGCATCGCCTACCTCTGATTTGGGGATGGTAACGAAAACTCAGCCTGATGGTGTATTTACCATGCCTTTCAATCCATTAGAGATTGCGATTACTCTGGACGCAGCTTTTGTAGCGAGAAGTTTTTCAAAGGATATAGCGTTTACCACAAAGCTGATAGAGGAAGGAATACGCACTCCAGGTTTTTCACTCATCGATGTACTTCAGCCGTGCGTCTCTTTTAATCATGTTAATACATACAAATGGTACAGTGACCGAGTATATCAACTTGACAGCTCTTATGATCCTACGGACAAATCAAAAGCATATCAAAAATCAAGTGAATGGGGAGATAAAATACCGATAGGCGTAATTTACAAAAATTTCCGAAAAACTTATCTGGATAATGTTATAAAACCCAGAGATCTTCCGTTGATTAAAAGAGAGACAAGTATTAAGGGCATAGAGTCATTAATTAATGAACTCTATTGAACGGTTTTAGTAACCAATAACGTTTTAAACTCTTTTAAGTTAAGCCTTCGGCATAAATACGCAGGTAGGAGCCAACTCCAGCCCGCCCGTACCGAACAGTACGTTCGCCAGCCCGACAATCATTCTGGCGGGGGCGGGTTGGCGACCGAATTATTACATTTGAACGCTTACGATCGCCGTCGGGAGATGGCTCCTACCAAAACATTGAAATTCCTATGCATAAATTTATTAATGATAATGATACTCCATGTGTACATGAAAGTTCTGATTACGGCAGCAGGAAAAGGCGTGCAGGTCTGATATAAATTTGATTACTTTACATCCATTAATAAGGCAGATTTTATTTCAGACAGAAGAGAGACATTTAGATACGACTATCTGGTACTTGCGATGGGAAGCGCCCCGAACTTTTTTTGGTGTTACTGGTGCTGAGAAGTATTCATACACTTTAAGTAGTATAAAAGATTCCGAAGAAATTAAGGCACGAATACTTGAATGCTTCGAACTGGCCCGACGTTATGAGACAGGCTGGAGGTTAGTTTATATTTGGTAACGCATGTACCTTATCATGGTGCATGTATTATCATTAAGGAAGTGGAGGTGTCTCCTTAGCTTTTAAATGTTAGTCGGAGAGGCGTTACTCTGGACATTAGAGCAGGGCTTAGGTGACGATTTTACCTCAGAAGCTAATGATGCCTGGACTGAAGCATACAAACTTTTGTCAGGTGTCATGACAGACGCTGCCAGAGAAAATAATTAATTTAATAAACAAACATGTGTATAATAATGGTTTGTATTTTTTTTGGAGTATAATAAATGTCGAATGAAAAAGCGCTGTTTTGTAAGTTAAATAGGCATGAAGATGTAGAGCCGGATTCACCGGTAGCTAAAAAACATGTGCCCATTATTACGGTTCCACAGGTTTTAAAAGCCGGTGAGTTTTACGATATAAAGATTACGGTTGGAGAAATTGAACATCCGAATGAGAATGAACATTTTATACAATGGATTGAATTTTATGTTGGCAATGTATATCTGGGTAGATTTGATTTTGCACCGGTAATGACAAAACCCGAGGTGACCATTCCTCTAAAACTGGGCCACCATGGACTTGATTCAACACTAAGAGCGATAAGCCGTTGCAATCTACACGGTCTATGGGAAGGCAAGGTACAGGTAAAGACGGGATAATCAGGAAAAAATAACGGTTTGCCGTAACGGCAGAAATTTGCACGTTGTGATAATGAGCTTAATTTTGTAGTTGTTTTTATATAATAATTTTTATAACAAAAATTTGGAGGGAAAAAATGTTTAACAGAATATTGGTTATAGTTTTCTTACAAGCTGCTATTGGATATTTAGTTTTACCGGAAATATTTGCCAATGATATTGACGGACAGGGGCTGTACGCAAAGCACTGTGTTTTATGTCACGGCGAAGACGGCACCGGCAAAACGGATTTAGGATCCGGGCTTGGTGCACGTGACTTCAACGATAAAGCATTTCAGGAAGGTATAACGGATGAGCAGATTGTAGAGCAGATTGCAAATGGAACAGAAGATAAGATGTTTCCTTTTAGCGATAAACTTTCTTCAGAAGAGATGCATGCTCTGGTTCCAGTTATAAGGGGATTCGGGAAATAAATTAGAGTATTAATTCAGAAAGCATTCTATTACTGCTGAGAGCACAAAGAGGTTTATGGCGGTATTATTTTGTGTCAGGAGCACGAGATTATTCGGAAGGACATGTAAACTATATAGTGCTCTTAGCAGTTAAAGTAGTGGAAGGACATTCTGGCTTAGAAATGATAGTTATAATTAACGGAGGAATACAAAAATGAAAAGGAAAGTTCTTTACGGTCTTGCAGTTTTGCTGTTTTTTTCTGTAGTTGAAATTAACGTATCAGATGCGTTTGCCGATAAAATAGATTACAAAAAAATATATGAAAATCAGTGTCGAAAATGTCACGAGAAAGACGGTAAGGGAACAAAGAGAGGAAAGAAATTGGGAGTTCCAAATTTTACTGATTTCGAATGGCAGGATTCCGTAACAGATGAGCAATTGATTACGTCTATAACTGACGGAAAGAAGAAAATGCCAAAACAAGGGCATAAACTAAGTCCTGAAGAGATTAAAGCAATGGTAAAATATATAAGGTTTTTCAATCCCAAAAAGAGGCGTTGAAAAATGTTAATTTTTAAGAGTCATGTCAGCACCCACCTCCTGCCACGTCAAAATGCGGGGGGCGGGTTGTCCATTAACTTAGAATCCCGATACTTACTTTCGTGAATTGCCCGGTATCAGTCTTGCGAGTACTTCCTCTAATAGATAAACAGCTTGAAGTTTATCCATTTTGTGGTTTCAAATTGTAACAGCTAACGTTATTCCAGCGAATCAACGATCTTTAAACATGTTTTTCTTAATAGAGAACTTTTTCATCTTGTTTAAGATCGTACGTCGATTCAATCCCGTGAATTCGGCTATATCACTTATTTTGCCTTTATGCTTCTTGAACACCTTAACGAAGTATTCCTTCTCGATATTATCTAAATACTCCTGCATCGCATCGTAAGAAGAAATATTCGGAACTGAGATTAACGGTGAGAGTAGAAGATTTGGATTCTCAGAATGATCTGTTAATAACTCTATATTTTCAATAGTGTCATATTCTTCCAACAGAACAGCTTTTTCAATTACTCCTTCCAGTTCTCTTATATTTCCCGGCCATGAATATGACATGAGCTTTCTCAAAACACTGGGTGACGTACCAGATATGTTTTTTTTGAAACGATTGTTGAATTTCTCAATAAAATGGTTGACTAGCAGGGAGATATCATCAGCACGTTCTTTAAGAGAAGGAAGCCTTATAGAGATTATGTTGAGCCGGTAAAAGAGGTCTTTCCTGAATTTTCCTTTTTCTATTAACTCCAGGAGATCCTGATTTGTCGCTGCAATAATGCGAATATCTACATTGATGCTCTTTTCTCCCCCTACTCTTTCAATCTGTCTTTCCTGTAATACCCGTAAAAGTTTTACCTGAGTAAGAGTTGACAGTTCTCCGATTTCATCCAGAAACAAGGTCCCTTTATCCGCAAGCTCAAACTTTCCTCTTTTATCCCGAATCGCTCCGGTAAAAGAACCCTTGACATGCCCAAAGAGTTCACTCTCTAAAAGAGCCTCAGGAAGGGCCGCACAGTTGACAGCCACCATGTTGTGGTCTTTCCTGTGGCTGTTATAATGAATGGCCCGTGCCACCAATTCCTTGCCTGTCCCAGTCTCTCCTGTGATAAGAATGGTAGAATCCGTTTGGGAGACCCTGTCAATCAGGTTATAAATATTCTGCATCAGATAATTTTTACCGATTAAATTATGAAAACGGTACCTCTCTCCTAATGTAGTTTGTAACCTTCGGATTTTGTCATTTTTAATATTTAATTCGTGAGTCATATCTTCCAACATCTTCTGAGATTGCTGGTACTGAATCTCTTTATTTACACTTTTCGTAACATTCTTGCTGATTGAAAGAATACCATGTATAGAGCCATCTTTATCAAAGATAGGTACACAGCTCTGGTCAAAAAAGTGGGTAACATTGTCGGGAGAGGTGAGCCGTAATTCTCTGATATTAAAGGTCTTTTTTGTCTTAATGACATTATTCAGATTCTTTGCCAGTTCCTTTTCCTTAGACTTGAGCAGAAGCTTCAGGTAGCTTCTGCCTTCTACATCATTAAAACATATACCAAATGACTGTTCGGCGGTTTTGTTCATAAGTATGATTTTAAGATCCTTATCTACAAGAATGACATCGGAATCAATGTTGTCAATTATGGACTTGTCAATGCTGCCATCTCTCGCCAGAATAAAGGGCTGAATTTCAGCCTTGTTTTCTTCATGAGACATTAGCAATTTTTGAATTGATTCTTTTTTCTTTTCCATAAATTTTTTTTCTTAAAACACCACAAACGGGAACAGTGTTTCCCGTTTGTGGTAAAGCATATTTGTTTATAAGTTTTTAAAATATAAGTGTTAATGCCAAAATTCAGTTAATTATTCCGTATTGTCAATGCAACTTAGCATATATGAGAATAAGGATCCACTATAAACGAGAACATGATTTCCCAATTATTCGAAATATTGCCTTTCTGAAATTGCAAAACATATATAAGTGTTGCCGTATAAAGCACTTATTAAATATGGCACACTCGTTGCGACCAAGATAATTGAAAAGAAGAATTTTCTCGATTTTAACAATTTGAAAGGAGGTCTCAGATGTTATTACCAGGAGCACTTGAAGCACTATTAGGGTTACAGGAAGCAATGGGCCGTTCGTTTAATACCGGTTTTTTTGATAGTGCAACAACGAGTCGAGGCGTGAATCCACCGGTCAACATCTTTGAAAAGGATCGAGAGATGGTTCTGATTGCGGAATTGCCTGGTGTAAAAAAGGAGGACGTGAATATAGAAGTAAAAGGAAACACATTACGACTTTCAGGAGAACGTACCATAAAGTACGGTGAAAATATCAGCTACCACCGTGTTGAACGCAACTCCTCGAAATTTGACAGGACATTGAGACTGCCGATTAACGTTGAAGCCGATAAGGTAAACGCGGAGTATAAAGATGGTCTTCTCATTCTTTCTCTGCCACGTGCAGAATCAGACAAACCAAAACAGATTACGATCCAATGATTATTTGAAAGGAGGATATCATGAGTAAGGAAACGAAAGATATAACAAAAGCTGAAAACAGGAAGCCGGAAAAAACCGAATATGCCGGAGAGAGAACCGTACCAGGGAAGTATTATATTCCTAAGACTGATATTGCAGAGACGGAAAAAAGCCTTGTGGTAACTATGGATGTTCCGGGAGTACGAAAGGAAAATGTCAATATCACTCTTGAAAATAATAATCTGGAAGTCGATGCTAAAATAGACCATTCACCTTATGAAAATCTCAATCCGGTATATACCGAGTACAATGTAGGTCATTATGCCCGAAGGTTCACCGTATCAAACATTATTGATGCGGCAAAGATTGACGCGAGTCTCAGTGATGGAGTATTGACCCTGACATTGCCAAAGGCAGAGGACTCTCTGCCAAGGAAGATTGAGATTAAGTAATTAAGATTGGCATAAGGTTTCTTTCAGTAAGTAACAAGGAATGGATGATTAAATTGAGTCATCGTTATAACGTAAATCGAAATAATTCTTTTACATCGTAAAACTTTAATTTTTTAACAAAAAGGAGGCATTTAGATGAATGTAATTCGTAATCTTTTTCTCAATCGAAAAAATAATGCAATTATTGCCGTATTGATAATACTGGCACTAACCATATGTGCTAGTTCTATTGTCGTAGCTTCAGATAAGACAATAGAGAGTGAAGTGAAGCAACAGGATAAGTCAACCATTAAGACAGGGAGCGGCGAGCGTTATCATACCACCGTAGAACAGCACACTGAAGGGACTTTGTCTGCACAGGATTTACATCAGGTATCACTGTTAACTTCCCGTGTTGTCAATCACCTGAACGATGCGGTAACAGAACTTCTCGATCAGAACTCGGAAGCTGCAAAGCAGGAGATCGACAATGCTCAGAACCTGACGAAGGTTGTGAGAGACTTACTCCCCGTAACAACGGTAACGACATCTGTAAAGGATGCAAGTGGAAAAGAGGTATACAAGGATATTGATAAAGTCCAAGACGACAAGATATCCCTGTATAGTGGCATGATTGCCATGGAAGTTGTTCAACCGATCATTGATGCCAAGGAGAATGAGGTTGCTATTAAGGGTCTAAAACTCGCGGATGCCGATATTATTCATACGTCGGTTCTTGCAGACCTTAGTTATATTGAACGAAAATTGAACCGTGCGGAGGCATTACTGAACAAGCCGGATGAAGCACTGGCCCAACTGGTACTTGCGCAATCAACAGGTGTGGAGTTCGTTGTTAATGAGAGTGACGACCCGCTTATAGAAGTACAGCATGCATTGAGGCTGGCAGAACGCATGGTTGAAGAGGGCAAACATGAAGCCGCACAGGTGAACTTGAAGCTGGCTCAAATCCAGTTGGAGACATATTGGCCTCTGGTGGACAAAGAGGCAGCTATTGCTGTAAAGCAGCTTGAGGATGACATCACTGCCCTGGTACCAAAGGTTGAAGAAAAAGGAGCGGCAGCGAAGATACGCAAGTTCTGGGAGCGGGCAGTCAATTGGTTCCACGAAAATCCAAGTGAAGCTCATATTGTAGAGAATGAATCAGAAGAGTAAGGTTGTATAAATTCACAATGAAAAGAAGTAGTGGTTAAAAGAGACGCCGGGGTTAGAGTTCTACCCAGGCATCCACGACCGCTTTGTAACGTTAGGAAATTGTCAATGTATTGAATCGTCACGAAGTGGAAACACTGAGATTTCCAGTAGTTGTTAAGAATAGACGGAGGGTAAGAAACTGTTTTAATAGTAGCATCTACAAATAGAGTTTTTACCTCCGTATAAACGTTAATTTAATGAGAAAGGAGGCCTACTATGGCTTGGCGGGATTTAATAACATGGAACAGGAAGAAACCGCAGCAGATACAACCAGAGCTTCAACATCCTGTTGCTACGCTTCATAGAGAAGTGGACAGATTATTTGATGATTTTTTTAGAGGTTTCGACAGATTTCCTTCCCTGCCTTTTATGGAAGAGAGGTTAGCCGAGTTTTCACCAAAGGTTAATGTAAGTGAAAATGACAAAGAGATTGAAGTTGCGGTAGAGGTACCGGGAATGGATCAAAATGACGTTGATATTTCCCTTAGAGACGATGTGCTCACGATCAAGGGAGAAAAGAAACAGGAAAAAGAGGAAAAGGATAAAGAGTATTACCATGTAGAGCGAAGTTATGGATCTTTTTATCGTTCTTTGCAGGTTCCCTGCGAAGTTGATCAGGAGAACATCAAGGCGGCTTTTAAGAAAGGTGTACTCAAAATAAATCTGCCTAAGAGTACGAAAGCACAGGAAAATGTGCGAAAGATTGAAGCTAAATCTGAATGACAGTGAAGAGATTTTGTGGGGGAGCGTATTTGTCTCCCCCACAGCGTATGTCTAAATAAGTCTTGTTACCATATTCAACTATGGTAGGTGGAGATTGTGTGTTCTCACTGATTACCGTAGATTGACAGCGCATTGACTATCAACTCAAATATGTATCAAAGTAACATTTTTAATTGTATAGCAAAATACAAAAAAAGAGTATGTAAAGCGACCTTATGCGTATTAATTATTTAGGACAATAGTATTGAATAAATTCCTGCATGGGTTAGGAATTAAAACTGAAAACATCGTGGGAACAAATTTAAAACTGTGGTTGTATAAAAATTCGACTAATTTTTATTTACGATAACCCTTTGAGACGCATAATAAAATTTGTGCTCCAGTAAATACTTATAATTTTTAAGGAGGTTGTGATGAAAACAAATTCTATTTTACGGCTTTTGTTATTGCTGTTTTTGTTTATATTTATTGCGCTACCTGTCCATGCTATAGAAGATAGCGGTGTAAAAAACCTGCGCCAGACCGGTAAGGCTTTTGCCTCTGTCGCGCGGGAGGTATCACCTTCGGTGGTTTTTATACAGGTCGAGGCTAAAGCTTCCGGTAGCGCGATTACCGGCTTTCAGTTGCCTTTTGGCAATGAGTGGCCATTTGAGGATGATCTGTTCAAACGTTTCTTTGGGGACAAATTCCCTGGCATTCCCCGGGATCCACGCTCCGATAAACCACGAAACGAAAACCGTACCATAGGACAGGCTTCCGGGTTTGTGTTTTCAGCAAAGGACGGATTTCTATCCGATAAGACATACATCCTTACCAATAACCACGTTGTGGAGAATGCTGACAAGATCCGGGTGCAATTCCAGGATGGTTCTGAATATGACGCTGAAATCACCGGACGTGATCCTCAGTCAGATGTTGCGGTTATAGAAATCAAAAACAGTAACAAACCAACAGTCAAACTGGGAGAGTCTTCTGAACTTGAAGTCGGAGAGTGGGTCGTAGCCATTGGAAACCCATTTGGGCTGAGCCACACCCTCACCGTTGGTGTGGTTAGCGCAAAGGGGCGTACCAGTATAGGTATTAATGACTACGAAGATTTCATCCAGACAGACGCGGCAATTAATCCTGGTAACTCTGGCGGACCACTGGTCAATCTGGATGGTGAGGTTGTGGGTATTAATACTGCCATATTCAGTCGCAGTGGAGGGTATATGGGTGTCGGTTTCGCTATACCGATAGACCTAGCCAAGGAAATCGCTAACCAGTTGATCGATACCGGTGAGGTAATGCGTGGTTACCTTGGAATCGTGATTCAACCGCTCACATCCGACCTTGCCAAGTCCTTCGATATTAAAAAGAGCAAGGGTATACTCATCTCACAGGTAACAGATGACTCTCCGGCAGAGAAAGCAGGTTTACGCCAGGGAGATGTTGTCATTGCCTATCGTGGTAAACCGGTAACAGATGTTGGTACTTTCCGTAACAAAGTAGCGCTCACGCGGCCAGGCAACCAGGAAGAACTTACTATCCTAAGGGATGGAAAACAAAAAACCCTTACTGTGACCATTGGTAAACTTACTAAAGACAAGATTATTGCACAGTCCTCTGCTCAAAGTGCGGAGAATCTTGGCTTAACGGTACAGACGCTTACACCAGAGCTGTCTGAACAATTTGACACCAAAGAAGGTAAAGGTGTAGTGATAACGGAAGTCAAACCTGGATCAATCGCGGCAATGGCGGGCATTAATTCCGGAACTGTGATCATGCAGGTAGACAGAAAACCAGTAAAAAATGCTACCGAGTTTAAGCGTGCGGTCGAGAAAAGTAGCGGTGACAGGAGTGTACTGCTGCTTCTTAAGAGAGGCAATATGCATCAATATGTGGTATTGAACTGGTAAGCCTTGAAGATTATTTTCTGCTAAGAGTGAAAAAATGTAGAAAAAAGTACAAAGGATTGAAGTAAAGGTTCTTACTATGAGGACTCTTTATAGTTACCCTCATAGTATTGCAGAATAAAGGAACTAAAAACAGGGAGTGAAAAAAACAATAAAAACATAAAGATGGTATATGAGGGATCATGAATAACTTTTTTAATTAAAAGGAGGTAGAAGATGTTTAATAAAAAAAAATTACTATTTAGCATGATAAATTTTATTTTTGTTATTAGCGTTACTAGTAGACCGGCTATGTCTAGAGAAATACTTTATGGCAAGGTCAATATCAATACTGTCGACAGGCACGAATTAGTTACGCTTGGCGGTGTAGATTTCGCTAAAGCAGACGCTATTATAAAGTACCGTAAGACTATTAGAAATTTTGAAACGGTAGAAGAATTTTTGAATGTTCCAGGAATTAGTAAGGACATTTTTAACATAAATAAAGACTTTATTACTGTTCAACCTGGTAAAAAGTAACGCCAGGAGAGTAAGAAACAGATTCAAAAAACTGTATATTATGGTTCCCTCATATACCATTTTCTGAGTAGCCCTAGAAAACATAGTGAAATATTTCCTTAAGACTGATTTGCCATATCTACTCTTAAATGAAGAGGTTTTTGAATCGTGGAATTGGAGGTCTGGGATTCAAGGGCAACAGGGGTTTGTCGAAGCAGCAGCGGATCTGAAACAGGCAATGTACCTGAATCCTCATATGAAGGAGTTGATTCAACATGGTGTATTCGATGGAGTAACTTATTGGTTAATACTAAGAAAAACAAAAAAAGAATTCTTAGTATAAGTAAACTTTTGGTAAATATTCACTAGGAAGTTTTTGTGAGTAATATGTTCATCAAGAAAGGATGTTCGTAATGTTAAAATATCAGATAACTATCGGTGTATTATGTTTTGCCCTCGGTGCTGCGGTAATATTTGCTGTACAAAACTATAGAACCAATGGAAAACATGACATTAATACAAGGGATAAATTATCCAATCATGAAGAACGCATGGATAAAACATTTGATTCCTTCTTTAATGATGATTTTTTCAGGTCTAGTAAATCTCCTTTTGAAGAAATGAGGAGAATGCAGGAGAGTATGATGAGGCAGTTCAATCAGGACGATGATGATTCGGGCGGTGGGATTTTTGGTTCTTGGTTTAAGAAAAGGTTTGGTGGGGGAGAGCCTGGAGATATTCAAACGAGAGAAGATGAGGACTTTATCTACTACGACGTTATTATCAAAGATCTTTCCAATAAAAAACTCGATATTCGTGTGGAAGATGGGCAGATAAAGATTTCTGGAACCGTAGAAAAAAGGTCTGATGATAAGGGTAAAAATACAAACTCCAGCAAGTTTTACCGCTCAACATTTCATCGCTCATTTCCTGTTCCTTATGGCGTTGATAGTGATAGGGTACAGATGGAACAAGACGGTGAGAAGATTATTATCAAATTGCCTAAAGTTAAATGAGTGCCAAGGTATTAATTAAAAATTTTTAGATTTTTGGGAACCTAAAAGGTGTAAATTGTGTTTAAATGACCTGATATAATTTAGGTGATATAGATAATAAATATGATAAGCATAAATAAACTGAGTCGAAATTTCGGGTCGATTGTAGCAGTTAGCGGTGTTTCCTTTGATGTCGGTAAAGGAGAGGTGTTAGGTTTTCTCGGCCCTAATGGAGCGGGCAAGAGTACGTTAATGAAAATGTTGGCCTGCTTTTTAAAACCTGACAGCGGCACCGCTACTGTCTGTGGGCACGACATTTTAGAGAATCCGGTTGAAGTAAGAAAATCGATAGGTTATTTGGCTGAAAACGTATCGTTATATAATGAAATGACAGTTGGTGATTTCTTAAACTTTGTATGTGATGCAAGGGGCATTAAACGCAATAACCGAAAGCAGGCGTTAGATCGAATAGTTCCAATGTGTTCAATCGAATCGGTATATTACCAGACAATCGAAACTCTCTCGAAGGGGTATAAACGCCGTGTTGGATTAGCGCAGACCCTGATTCATGATCCGGACGTCCTGATCCTCGATGAACCTACAGACGGTCTCGATCCTAATCAAAAGCATGAGGTTCGGAGGCTAATTAACCAAATGTCAAAAGATAAATGTATTATTGTATCTACCCATATACTTGAAGAGGTAGATGCCGTCTGCTCCAGGGCAATTATTATATCAAAAGGAAAGATACAGGCAGATTCTACACCTGAAAAGTTGAAGGCAGAGTATAAATGTGGTCTGGATGAAATTTTTCGTAAGATTACCAAGACGTAAGAGGTTTAATTTAAATAGGAATCCAATAAATGCATAGCTTTTACGCCGTATTCAAAAGGGAGTTAAGGTCTTATTTTACCACACCTGTTGCATATGTATTCCTTGTTGTTTTTCTTTTCTTGTCAGGATATCTGACTTTTAAGCAGGGGTTCTTTGAAATAAGGCAGGCAGATATGCAGGTGTTTTTTATGAACATGCCTCTGCTGTTTGTCTTCCTGGTTCCTGCGGTGTCTATGCGCCTGTGGTCTGATGAGCGAAGAATCGGATCTGTCGAGCTGCTCCTTACCCTGCCGATTACGATAATCCAGGCGGTTTTAGGTAAGTTCTTTGCCGCATGGCTTTTTCTCGTGATAGCGCTTGCGTTAACTTTCCCGATGGTAATCACGGTTAGTTTTTTAGGTGATCCCGATGCAGGATTAATAATCATGGGATACCTGGGTAGTGTGTTAATGGCTGGCGGTTTTCTTGCTATCGGTTGTTTCTTTTCAGCTGTGAGTAAAAATCAGGTGATCAGCTTTGTCCTTTCAGTAGTCGTCTGTGCGATACTCATATACATAGGAATGCCGACAACCCTTAACTACCTTTCAATATTTTTACCTGCAGGCCTGGTTTCCACAATTGGAGGCATGAGTCTTCAATCACATTTTGAATCTATCCAGAAAGGAGTTCTGGGGTTTAATGATATTTCTTACTTCATTTTGTTGATTATCGGATGGATTGCAGCATGTAGTTTTATGTTAGACGAAAGGAAAACCAGTTAATGAACAGAACGATGCGGGCAATCATCGGAGTTATTCTTATATTGGTAATTATGTTCAGTGCTATAAGTATTTGCCAGAATCTAGGCAATCCAATTAAGGTTGATGTGACGGAACAGAATCTCTATACGCTTTCAGATGGTACCAAGAGTATATTATCCAAACTAAATCAACCAGTCAGAGTAAAACTCTATTACGCAAAAACCGCTGCCCTGAAGGGGTCTGATCAGATACAATATTTCAACAACTATTATCAGTTTGTTAAGTCATTGCTGGATGAGTATGTTTCTGCTGCAAAAGGTATGATTGATTTGGAGATAATAGATCCACGGCCATTCTCAGAAGAAGAGGTGCAGGCATTGAGATATGGTTTACAAAGATTTCCAATAACAGATGAGGAGAGTTTCTTTTTCGGGCTTGTGGTTCAGACACAATTTGGGGTAGAAAAGACGATTCCATTGTTTTCTCCTGATAGGCAGAATTTTGTTGAGTACGACATAAGCTATTTAATAGATACTGCAATAACACGTCAGAAGACAAAAATAGGTGTTTTAAGTTCACTGCCCGTAATGGGTAGTAACGTAAGTGGATATATGGCTCAAATGATGCAAATGCAGGGACAGAGGCCTGAACCTGCCTGGACAGTCATTGAACATCTGCGCAAACAATACGAAGTTAATAGAATTGCCGCTGATGCGGACGAGATAAAGGATGTTGATATTTTACTGGTTATTCATCCAAAAGATTTACCGGAAAAGACCCTGTTTGCGATTGATCAGTTTGTGCTTAAAGGTGGAAGGGCAGTGGTTTGTGTTGACCCTCACTGTTTCGCAGAAAAACCGGATCAAATGGCTATGCAGAGCGGAGTACCGCCTTCACAGAGTTCTGACTTGAATCTCCTTTTGCGTAATTGGGGAGTAGAAATGCCCCAAAGGACTTTTGCCGGAGATCGTAATCTTGCATTAAAGGCGTCTATAATGGCAAACCAAAGACCGGAAAGGATAATAGGTTTTCTTGGCCTGACGTCACGATGCTTTAATCCTGAAAGTGTAATTACCGCAGATCTGAATCAAGTCAGAATGCTATTTCCTGGTGTACTGAATGAAACCGATAATTCAGGAGAAAAAGATGATGACGCAAAGATTGACCGGAGACCACTACTGGTGACAACAGAGAGAGGCAACAGCTGGACAACCAGCAGTCCATATGAATTAATGATGCCAAACCCATCACAACTAATGAGTAAGTTTGTAGATGGCACAAAGCCGGTAACTATGGGCTATTTGCTTACCGGTAAGTTTAAGAGTAGTTTCCCAGATGGCATTGAGGTTGAGGAAGAGATAGAGGCAAGTGAGGAAGGAGCTAAATCAGGACCTGACGGTTCAAGCGAGGAAAATAAAACTGCCAAAAAGAAAGTTACAGGCATAAAAGAAGCGACTGAAGACTGTACAGTTGCGATTTTCTCAGACGTTGATTTTATAAGTGATATGGTTGCTTATCAAAGGACTTTTATTGGAAGCATGGCTATCGGAGATAACGGAACCTTAATGTTGAATACAATCGATGAATTGAGAGGCTCGAGTGACTTGATCTCTATCAGGTCACGAGGCAATATGAAAAGACCATTTATAGTTGTTGATAGTATTGAAAAACAGGCAGAAAGAGAAACAGCCAATGAAGAAGCCAGAATTAATGCAGAAATAGTAGGCTTCCAAGACGAACTGAACACCATTATCTCAACTGCAAAAGAAGGTGATGAAGAAATTATAGGAAGTTCTATTTTGCAGAAGAAAAAAGACCTCGAAATTAAATTGCATGAAGCCCAACGCAAGCTACGTAATGTTAAGATGAAGAGACGGGAAAGGATTGAAAGTCTTGGTAATAAACTCAGGAATTTCAATATGTTGGTGACTCCGGCAATTATCCTCATAATTGCCATAGTTTTAGGCATACGCAGGTCAATAAGAAAAAGGCATTATATTAGTCATGCAAGTGATGCATAAAACAAGGCCGCAAAATCAACATTGCATTGATTGAAGGACATGTTAATGAGTAATAAAAAACTTATAATATTAGGCATTATAACGATATGTATGGTAGCTTGGGCAATAGTTCAAGCTAACTTATCTAACAGGACCAGGAGTTCAATTGAGACATCAGCCTATCTTATCCAGGGACTGGATCCTTCTAGTATAAATTCTATAAGCTTGGGGACAGGCGATAAAAAGGTTACTTTAAAGCGTAGTGGTAGTCACTTTGTTGTTGTTAACAAGGACAACTACCCTGCAGAATCAACAGATATAAACAACCTTATCTCCTCATGTATGGACATAAAGACCGAAGAGCTCTTTACAAACAATCCTTCAAACCATGTAGATCTTGGTGTGACTGAGGATAAAGCTGACCGCATAATAAAATTCTTTAAAAAGGATTCAGAGTTGCTGGTTGGTGTTATTTTAGGTAAGAATAGAGACCAGGGACGTGGAACATTTGTCAGGGTGGTTCCGGGTAACAAAGTCTACGTTACCTTTGATAGACCCTGGATTAAAAATCAGGCAATGAATTATATTAATAGAGATATGGTTACTGTGGACCGAAAAGATATTGAATCTGTAACAGTCAGCTCATCAAGTGGATCTTATAAACTTAAATCCGGAGATGATGGAGAAGGAGTTCTTTTGGATAACCTTCCAACAGGTAAAAAGTTAAAGACTAGCGAAGCTGAGAACGTATTTACCGCGTTAAATAATTTAACGTTTGAAGATGTAATAAAAAATCCTGTTGCTGACGCGGGGTTGGTTTTTGATAAAAAATATGTTTGCAACATGAAGGACTCAACTGTTTATACAATAAAGATTGCGCAAAAAGATGATAAATCGTTTATAAAATGTAATGCCGAGTTTACAGACAAGACTCCAGTTACAAAGGAGCAGGGTGTAGTTGAGACTGAAGAGGAGCTAAAGAAGAAAGAAGTAAAACTTCTTGCCCGGGAAAAAGTGCAAAAGATGTCAGCAAGACACAAAAACTGGATCTATGAGATTGCTGAATATGATGCAAAGAACCTTACGAAACAACTTTCCGAGCTGTTTGAGGAGGAAGCGAAAGAGAATATCGGGACGGAATAGATATACTTTTTGTACTCGCTCAATAGTCCGTCTTACCATTATTAATAACCAAACATCACCGGTTGAAATGAGGGATTGAGACCCGCAGTGTAGATGAAGTGTTGAAGTAAACTTTATTCTTAAAAAATCTTTCTTTACATAATACCAGAATATGATACCTTCCTTTCTATTGACAAGTTTATGGGGTAGCTATGTGCTATAGCTAACCATGTTTGTCTACTCATGATATTTGCATTTTCTCATTGAACTGAGTGATGAATATCTGTATCTCTACGTTATTAACTGTAAAGTGGTGCCAAAATGAAGATAAACAATTCAAGAAAGAGTTCCTTTATTGTCGGTTTCGGGATTGGTTTGTGTACCGTTTTCGGGCTGTCAGTTGCACGCGCGGGGGAGGTTGTCTTACACAAGAGTGTTGCTGTGAAAGGGCAGACAGTCGCACTGCAGGAAAATGAGATCGGGTACGACGAGGAGAAGCTGAAGAGAAGGCTGGGAGTTAAATCGTTAAGAGGGGCGGACTTATCAGGAGCCGATTTGCGGTGGCTCTATCTGCAGGAGGCGAACCTGGTGCGGGCGAACCTGCAGGGGGCAAATCTTAAGGGGGCGAACCTTCGAAATGCAAATCTGCAAGGGGCTGATTTACGCGGAGCAAATCTTTCCGGGGTAAACATGGAAGATGTAGATTTGCGGGGGGCAGATCTGACCGGCATCCAAAATCTTACTATCAAGCAGATTACCGCAACCCTCTATGATAAGGAGACAAAGTTTCCGGATGGAATAACATTCGAGGATGTACCCAAACACAACAGGGATAGCCTGAAGAGAGCCTTGGGTGTTAAAATGCTGGAGGGGGTAGACGCGAAAGGAATGATTTTACGGTGGGGAGACTTTGCAGGCGCGGAGATGCCGTGGTCATCCTTTCAGAAGGCTGACCTTACAGGAGCAAATTTATCACAGACGAATTTGTCAGCGGCGAACCTGCGTGATGCAAATCTTTTGGAGGCGGACTTGCAAAAGGCAAACCTGAAGAATGCGAGCCTGCAGGGAGCGAACTTCATGCAGTCAAATCTACAAGGAGCGGATTTGACATGCGCAAACCTGCAAGGTGTGAACCTGTCAGGTGCAGATCTGCAGAAAGCAAAACTGTCAGCAGCGAATTTGACCGGAGCAAACCTGTCAGGAGTGGATTTGCGTGGTGTGGATTTGCGCGGAGCCGATCTACGGGAAGTGAAAAACATAACGATAGAGCAGCTTGCACAGGCCATCGTTGATATACGCACTCGCCTGCCGGAAGGCATAACCTTCAAACAGATAAAACAACATTAAGTTGTTGTGATACCGGAATCATTGTAAACAAATGTGTCAGTGATTATCCCAATGCAACTTCAATTATCATCTTCCCTATGCGCTGGATCTGCTTAGCGATTATAGCGTCACCTGTCAGATAATTATCCCCAGAACTCATTTTGCAGGTTTTCTTTTTTTATCTCTATGGGTTAAATTCCCCGCAGTTTGCTGCGAGAGATAAAGCATTCAAATGTAATGTCTCGTCAACTTGCTGCGGGGTAGTTTATTTAGTTCTTACTTTACAGGAACAAACTTAAGCCGGGATATGTTTACATCATTAGGGAGTGTGTGCAATAATTGCAGAGTGAAAGGAATAAATAGTGAAGAGTGGATCTCATAACGGAGATATCTGTGAGTTGATGAATGAGGTATTAAAAAGCATTATCCTTTTGAATAAGGAAATTGAATCGCATTTTCATATGTCATCTGCCAGGATTCTGACACTACTTGCATTTACTGAGAGAAAAATTATGCGAATGAATGAGTTAAGTGGGGCAATGTCTTTAATGGCAAGTACATCGACACGCATGGTTGACACCCTTGTCGGGGGTGGATTTGTAGAAAGAGGCCATGATAAATTAGACAGAAGGCTGGTAACCGTGGAACTCACTGCCAAGGGTAAGAAAGTAGCAAAAGATATTAAAGCATTCAGGAATAGATATTTTGATTCAATTAAAGACAAAGTTAAAGAAGATGGAAAGGAAGAAATGATAATGTCTTTAAAGACGTTAATAGGTGCTTTTGCGAATTTCAAATCACAACTATGATATTAAAAATGGAGAATTATTGATTTAGTCTACTTTTTAACATTGAAATTTTTCAAAGGAGGGCTTTATGTTATCGTTATCAAACACACTGGATTCACTTCTGGCGCTTCAGGAAGCAATGGATATTGCTCAAGATACCGGTTATTTTGAAGGTGCGACAACAAACAGAGGGGTTTACCCACCAGTTAATATATTTGAAAAAGGGGGAGATCTGGTTCTTATCGCTGAATTGCCTGGAATAAAAAAAGAGGATTTGCAGTTGCAGGTAAAAGATAATACCGTGCGGATTGCAGGAGAGCGGGAGATTAACTATGGAGAAAAAACTAGTTATCATCGTATAGAACGTAACTCTTCAAAATTCGACAGAACTCTAAAACTGCCAATTAGTGTAGAAGCGGATAAGGTAAAAGCAGAGTATAACGAGGGAATTCTGGTGATTTCCCTGCCCCGCGCAGAAGCTGACAAACCCAGACGAATTGCTATTCAATAATCTTTAAGAAAGGTGGATGCTATGGATAAAAAAACCAGCGAAGTGAAGACGGTTAAAGATCAGAAAGTTAAAAAAAGTGAGTTTACCGGAGAGAAAACAGTTGCTGGGAAATATTATGTTCCTCTCACTGATATTGTTGAGACAGAGAAGAGTCTCGTTGTTACTATGGATATACCGGGTGTCAAAAAAGAGAATATCCATGTCAAGCTGGAGGATAATGTTCTGGAGGTTGATGGTCAAATCGATTATTCGCCGTATAATGATCTTAATCCCGTGTACACGGAATATAATGTGGGGCATTTTGCGCGGAAATTTTCTGTATCAAACGAAATTGAC
Source organism: Candidatus Scalindua sp. (assembly GCA_021777035.1). Taxonomy (GTDB): domain Bacteria; phylum Planctomycetota; class Brocadiia; order Brocadiales; family Scalinduaceae; genus Scalindua. The sequence continues at coordinate 42,376 of JAIQZR010000185.1, forward strand.
ACCGGAAATATAGACGCAAATCTCTCTGATGGTGTATTGACACTAACATTACCAAAGGCACAGGAAGTACAACCGAGGAAAATTAAAGTTAATTAAATGCATAGGAAATTCAATGTTTGGTAGGAGCCGTCTCCCGACGGCGATCGTAAACGGTTAAATGCAATAATTCGGTCGCCAACGGGAGTTGGCTCCTACCGGCGTATTTATGCCGAAGACTTAACTTGGTGTATAGGAATTTCAAAATCGGCGCGTAACCTGCCCGAATAGGTACAGGCGGGGAAACCCGCCATACACACGTTGCATTTTCGCTGTAGGTCGGGTTTCTTACCCGACATCATCATTGTCCGTATACCCATTTTATTTAAATGTAGAGTCTTTCAATGTTTGGTAGGAGCCGTCTCCTGACGGCGATCGTCGGGATTTTACCCTAAGAATTCGGTCGCCAACGGGAGTTGGCTCCTACCTGTATATTTATGCCAAAGGCTTAACTTGGTGTATTACGTACTTCTTCATGACACTTACATTACAATGCCGGTACTATTAATATGTGCCGTGTATCGAATTTATGTAGTAAGAGTGGATAAAGAGAAATTATCATTTTGGAACTTATTAACAATTAATCTTATCTAGGAAAGAGGGCCTCATGAAAAAAATAACAAGGAAGTATGTTTTGGTGGCAATTTCAATACTGGCTACTATACCAATTGTTTTAGGTGCGGTGCATGCGAAGGAAATGAGCATGCAGGAATCCAGTTATGCGCCTGTTATGATTACCAAATCATTCGATGCAGTCCGTGAAATGGATGTAGCAGAGAAGCCCGAAGTGATGAAGAAACACATGGCAATGCTTAATGAACGGTATGATTTATCAGGAAAAGCTGATCCGGTTGTGAAAATGTCTGGTGGCAAACCATTGCCTGTTGGCCCGACAGCAAAATTAAAGCGCGGTATGACCTGCGAGAGTTTAGGCGCAATGTCACCTGAAGAGATCAAGCAGAAGGGTGTGTTTCCGTATAGACCATTGCCTCATGTCAAACATTCTACCGGTGGTCTGGTCGTGGCTCCGATGCAATTGAAAACACATCCTGAGCTTGTTCGCTTTGATGTAGACTTTGACTTGCCGGAAGCTTTTTTACCGGAATTTCCACCGCCGCTCTACCTTATCTCCAGGCCTGATCTGGGAGATGTTTCCGGTGGAGAGGAGATAACGATCAACAATTACTATGAAAAATTGAACGGTATTCTCACGCCGTTTCAGTTGGAGGGAATGCGCCTTCTGGTTACACCAGTGGCGCAGCAACAGTTCAATGTTACTGCAGACCGCAAGGCGGATATAGCGCAGGATGCTGTCTCCTGCTTTAGCTGTCACACTAATGGCCATACAAGCGGTGTCTTCCATCTTAATCCGGACAACCGTCCTCAGGATACACGTTTCCGTATCGACACCGTAAGCTTGCGTGGAGTGAATATTCAGCATTTCCTCGGATCCAAGCGTTCTTTGCGTTCACTGGAGGATTTTAGTGAGGTTGAGGCAAAAACCGCTTATTTTGACGGTGACCCGGTTATCGCGTTGAAAAAGGGTGCACGACGCTTTACTCGAGAGGAGATAGCGGCTATGGCTGCAATGCAGAACATGATAGCTTTTCCACCGGCCCCTAAACTGGATATTCAGGGTCGTCTGAATCCGCAGAAAGCTACAGAGTCAGAGATTCGAGGTGAAAAGGTTTTCACGATGGCGTGTGCCTCATGCCATCCGGCCCCATATTATACGGACAATCTGGCGCATGATCTTCAAGTGGAACGCTTCTACGATGGACGTGCCGAGGGGCTGATAAAGACCTTTGCATTGCGTGGAATCAAGGACTCTCCTCCATACATGCACGATGGAAGGTGTCTGACACTGGAGGATACGGTTGAGTTCTTCAACATGATTCAAGGTCTAAAGCTGACAGTACAACAGAAAACAGATCTGGTCGCTTTCCTGAGAGCACTATAAACTAAGGGATTATATAATAAAAATAGCGTGTCAAGTCTGCCTAATATGGCAGGTCTTGACACGCTATTATTCCATTGATTGAAATTTTCTCAGAAACCTTCAGTTAATATAATTCTTGATAATAGAGGCAAGCCTGCCTCCAGGTATCATCCTTTTTTTATATTGTAGATAATCCTGTCAGAAAAGGGATAGTATCAGAATGGGAAGTGTAACTGCAGGATTATAGACCACCCGCCTGATTAATGAGAACAGTTTTATTCCCATTAGGTTAAAATAGCATGATTGTATGTTTTTTATGGAGTATAGCAACTGCGTTACTGCGTTAATTAATAGTATCAACACGGCCAATACACGCCGTTTGATCCCAAAACTACGAGTTCCGATTTTTATTAATCCCCTGAATATGCTAGAATGTTCACTAAATTTCAGCTTTTTTCAAATTCTGTAGTATATAGATTCCCACTTCCGTGGAAATGACAAACAAGAAAAACTATCTGATAAAACTATGAAAAAATATTTTAATACATGTCCCAGAGATTGCTATGACACCTGTGCTATGATCACAACGGTTGAGGACGGCAAGGCAATCAAACTTCAGGGCAATCCAAAGCACCCTATAACGCAGGGTTTTCTTTGCTGGAAGATCCAGAATGCCTTGAAATTTGTATATTCTCCTGAACGCCTTAAACGTCCCCTGAAAAGAGTTGGAAAGAAAGGGAGCGACAATTTCAAAGAGATTACGTGGAAAGAAGCTTACAAGGAAATTGCGTACCAGATGGAAAACGTCCTGGCTAAACACGGGGCCGAAGCAATATTACCGTTTCACTATTATGGCCATATGGGACTACTTAATAAGCAGTTACCTCAACGAATTTTTACTACACTGGGTACCAGCAATTGTTCTCCCACAGTATGTTCAAATGCAGGCCGAACTGCCATGCAGTATGTTTACGGCGGTTTCTGGGGCCTTGATCCGGAAGAGATACACTCCTCCAAACTCATTATATACTGGGGATTAAACGGGCCATGGAGCAATCTGCACGGATACAACATGGTCAAGGACGCCGTGCGTAACGGGGCAAAGTTCTACGTCATTGATCCTTTAAAAACTGGCCAACTTGGCAAACATCTTGCCATTAAGCCAAACACTGACGGTGCACTTGCACTGGGAATTGCAAACTATCTAATAACGAACAATATGTACGACAAGGAGCATGTAGAAAAATATACTCACGGGTTTGAACAGTTCAGGGAAGTCGCCAGGGATTTTGACTTGGAAAGAACCTCAAGGATAACAGACTTATCTGTAGAAGATATTAGAGAATTGGCAGACGACCTATATCGGATAAGACCAAGCTTTATTCATCTGGGATTCGGCATTCAGAAGCATCTGTATGGCGGTGAGGCTGCCAGGACGATTGCCCTCCTACCGCCCCTGGTGGGTGGATACCGGGTGCATTACAGCAATACTGATAGAGAGATAGATCTTGCTTTTCTCCAGGGCAAACATTTGCTCAGCCCGCAAATACCGAAAAACCAGAAGATGCGCAATATGGCACAACTTGGCAAGCTGCTCGATACTGAAGAGATAAAATTTCTTTTCGTCTTTAATACCAATCCTCTGGTAAATCTTCCAAACCAGGCACTGGTAAAAAAAGGTATGGAGAGTGAAGATCTATTTACGGTTGTACATGATATTTTCCTGAATGACACCTGTAGCTATGCGGATATTGTCCTCCCGGCACCAAGCTTTCTGGAATCATTTGATATCCATATATGTTATTACCACAATTATCTCTCCGTAAACCAGAAGGCAATTGCACCTCTTGGCGAGGCAAAACCAAATTACCAGGTCTTTCGAGAACTTTCTGAAGCTCTTGGCCTGAATACGAAAGAGCTTTTCCCTCCGGAACGTGAAGTGGCAGAAGAGTTTCTGAGCAGAAGCAAAGCTATACATTTTACCCTTAAAGACTTGGAACAGAATGGTTTCTGCAAGATGGTACCCAGACCTCAAGATGAATATCTTACTCCTTCCGGTAAGATCGAAATGTATTCTCAACTTGCAGAAAAAGCCAATATTCCACCACTGCCCGGTTACTATGAAGAGAAGAAGGGCCCGTACCCTTTCCAGTTTCTGACCGTTAATCACAAACGTATCACTCGTTCTCAATTCCATAACATCTGGAAAGAAGAGATAGAGCCGATCGTTCTGATTAATGATGAAGATGCAAGGGGGAAAGGTATAAAGAATGGGGATTGGGTCGTATTAAAAAATGACCAGGATACATTAAATATGAAGGCACGTACCACTAAGAACATAAAACAGGGAGTCACTTTGGCCTATGGAGGATTGTGGTCAAAACTGTGTGGGGGCAAAGGGGCCAACACCCTGACCCCAGATACTGTTCAGGATTTTGGCGGCAACGCCACTTATAATTCTACTTACATTGAGATTGAAAAGCGGTAAAACGGCATGGAGGAATCTGATTTTTACACTGGAACGAGATAAGTGTGGAGAGAGGATATTCAAAATCCAGGAAGAGTGGTTGATGGGTTATCTGACAGATTCGGTTTCTTTTTACCCTTGGCCATTTTTTCAAATTGACTAAAGTGTTCGGGTTCCCCTATCACAGCCAGCTTGTCTCCCACCCCTATCAGAGTTTCGGTATCAGGGTTAAATATGATTTTTCCGTTCTTCTTTTTGAGGGCCACATTGATAATTCCTTTCTTCCCTCCAATATTCGCATCTTTAATGGTTTTATCGGCCAGGATGGATCCCTCTTCTACCAGTACTTCCTCTATTTGAATCTCCATGTTGCCCGTTTTTGCCGTTAACTCCAGAAAGTCCACAACTGTGGGCTTGAATATAGTATGAGCAATCCTAAGCCCACCAATATGATATGGAGAGACGACCTTGTCTGCGCCAGCTCTTGTCAGCTTATAATCAGAACCTTCCTCATTTGCCCTTGAGACGATGAAAAGGCCATTATTAAGTCCCCTGGCGCTGAGTACGACATAGAGATTCTGGGCATCTGAATCAAGGACCGATATTAGTCCCTTTGCTTTTTCTATACCCAAGCTCTTAAGGAGTTCATCCCTTGTCGCATCTCCATATACAATTGTGACATCGTCATCTACATCGAGTTCCTGATGTTCTTTTTCCACAATAACAAATGGAATCCCCTTTTGTTTTAATTCATTGCAGATTACCTTACCCATACGCCCGTAACCACAGACAATGTAGTGGTCTACCAAGGAATCTAATGCCTTCTTCAACTTTCTCCTCCCGAATATATCCTGAAATTCACCTTCGAATATAGCTTTTAAACCATAATTTACTGCAAATGCAACAACGCCAAGACTAAAGAATATTAGGCCAATAGTGAAGGCTTTTCCCGTTTTTGAAAGAGGTTCTACTTCCTGAAATCCTACCGTTGAAAGGGTGATAACTGTCATGTACAGGGAGTCAAAAAAGTCCCATTTCTCAATTAAACTGTAACCGACCGTACCTGACAACAACACGATAATGAAGAGGGCCAGAGAAAAAAATAACTTATTTTTTAATGTGGTTTCACGGTATTGCATTAAGGTCGGAAAATTATGAAATTATGTTTTGTATCAAGAAAAAACATCACGGGCAGTTGGTGCTGTTTTTACTCTTTTTCGCTAGAAAACTACTACAATCCGGATACTAAGTCAAGGATTTCCATAGACATTATTCGTTTAAATCTTTAGCAATTTTATTCAAGGCAGATCCTGCCCGAAACCATTCTAACTGTTGTTCTGACATAGTATGTTTCGCTTCTATGTTCTCTTCTGTGCCTTTAATGTGCTTGATTTTCACAGAAACACTCTTACCCGGGGCCAAACTGTTCAACCCAGTAATTGACACGTTATCATCCTCGCAAAATTTTTCATAGTCCTCCGGATTTACGAATGTCAGAGGGAGAATGCCCTGTTTCTTTAGATTAGTCTCGTGGATCCTGGCAAATGAACGAACGATTACCGCAACGGCACCAAGAAATCTTGGAGACATTGCAGCATGTTCGCGTGAAGATCCCTCTCCATAGTTTTCATCACCCACAACAACCCATGAAATTCCACGTTCCCTGTAATCACGAGCAATATCAGAAAATCTTATGCCGCTCTCACCGGTGAACAGATTCTTTCCTGTACCAGCTGGGCCACCAAACGCGTTTACTGCCCCGAAAAAAGCGTTATCAGATATACGATCCAGGTGCCCCCTGAACTTCAGCCACTGCCCTGCCGGAGAAATGTGATCGGTTGTACATTTCCCGGAAGCTTTTAGCAACAAAGGAACGTCAACAAAGTCATTACCATCCCAAGGCGCAAAAGGCGCCAATACCTGAAGACGTTCTGATTCAGGATTGATAACAATCTCCACTTCCGTACCATATTCCACAGGCGGCACATAGCCTTTGCCGAGACCGGTAAATCCAGCAGATGGCAATTCTTCAGCAGAAGGAGCTTCCAACATTACCTCCTCTCCTGACATAGTTTTTAATTTATCTTTTAACGGATTAAAGGAGAGAGAACCTGAAAAGGCATATGCCGTTACAATTTCAGGAGAGCCGATAAATGAAAGCGTCTCTGTATTACCATCATTACGGGCACGAAAATTTCTATTATAAGAATTAACAATAGTGTTTCTCTCACCATTTTTGATATCTGTTCGTTTCCACTGACCTATACATGGGCCACAGGCGTTGGCCAACACTGTTGCACCGGCATCCGTCAGGGCTTTCATCTGTCCATCACGTTTAATGGTATCCTCTATCAGATTTGATCCTGGCGTCACTAGTAACGGAATCGCCAGTTTCAGACCTTTGGCAACTGCATCCTTTGCTACGGCAGCGGCACGTCCCATATCCTCATAAGAAGAGTTTGTACATGAACCGATAAGAGCAAATTTAATATTATCAGGATAATTTTCCTTAATTATTTCGTCTTTGAACTCCGATACGGAACGTACCTTATCAGGTGTATGAGGACCGCAGACCATCGGTTCAAGTCCTGATAAGTTTATTTCAATAACCTTATCATAATATTTTTCAGGATCTACATATACTTCATCATCAGCCCTGAGGCATTCTGAAAATTCCTCAGCTAAAGCCGCTATTTCAGATCTGCCGGTTGTCCTCAAATAATCTGACATCCGCATATCGAAAGGAAATGTAGATGTTGTTGCACCGTGCTCCGCCCCCATATTACAGATAGTTGCCTTCCCCGTACATGAAATTGAATCTGCACCATCCCCGAAATATTCGACAACAGAACCAGTCCCTCCTTTGACAGTAAGTTCTTTCATTACTCTCAGGATAACGTCCTTGGAAGATGACCAGCCGGACAACTTACCGGTCAATTTTATACCTAAAACACCAGGCCACTTTATACCGAAAGGCAATCCTACCATAACGTCAACTGCGTCTGCTCCTCCCACACCAATTGCCAGCATACCCAGCCCCCCTCCATTGGGAGTATGTGAGTCTGTGCCAATAAGCAGGGCACCAGGAAAAGCATAATTCTCTAAAACTACCTGATGAATGATTCCAGCCCCGGGGTTCCAAAAGCCCATACTATATTTTTTGGCAGAGGAAGAGAGAAAGTCATAAACTTCTTTGTTTGTCATTTTTGCAGCAGGCAGATCGTCTTCGACACCCTGATGTGCCAGAATGAGATGGTCACAATGGACGGTAGTTGGCACTCGTACAGACGGCACACCTGACGACATAAATTGTAATATCGCCATTTGAGCGGTCGCGTCCTGCATAGCAACCCTATCCGGATACAGATCTACATTAGATTCCTTTCGGGTATATGGCTTTATCTCTTCCGGCTTCATATGAGAATAAAGGGTTTTTTCCGTGAGGGTCAAGCCCCTCCCCAGAGCATCTCTTGCTCTCAGATGTTTTTCTTTTAAATCATTATATAGTTTTTTGCATATTCCGATTGTCATATATTCCCCCTTGTAATGCTCATTTCTTCTCTATATTATAGTAGCCTGTAAGTTTGAAATTTTGAAGTAATCCAACGGTATGATACCATAATACGGCACAAGTGCAACCCTGTGCGGCAGACGGATGCCTTGGCTAAATGAGCCCGGCTTAGTCAGAAAATAGACGAAAGGAAGCGATTTATGAATATTGGGCAATATGAACTACATTCAATAGAGACCGGAAAGTTTGCCCTTGACGGCGGAGCAATGTTTGGTATCGTACCAAAAGAATTATGGAGCAAGCCCCATTCTGCTGATGATCAAAACAGGATAGAGATGGCCCTCAGAACACTGCTCATCATGGATGATAAGCGCAAGATTCTAGTCGACACCGGCATCGGTACAAAATTATCAAAAAAAAATCAAAAAATCTACAAGATAGACCAAACCGAACACAATCTTGAAGCGTCCCTTAAAAAATATGATCTGGAAACGAAGGACATAACCGATGTGATCCTGACCCATCTGCATCTTGACCATGTTGGAGGGGCCACTTATCTAAAAGGTAAGAAGCATAAGCTTACGTTTCCAAATGCATCACATTATGTTCAAAAAACACATCACGAGTGGGCATCAAAACCAAGCGAAAAAGATAAAGGCAGTTTTATCAGAGAAGATTTCAAGACAATAGAAGCGGAAGGAAAACTCCGGCTTGTGGACGGATATGCAATGATATTACCAAATATTGATGTCATAATCTGTGATGGCCATACTATCGGACAACAACTCATAAAAATATCAGACGGAATAAACACCCTTGTTTATTGTGGTGATGTAATACCGTTTACCTCTCACATCAGATTACCATATATAGCAAGTTATGATATTAACCCGATAACATCAATAGAAGATAAAGAGAAATTACTGACAAGGGCCTGTAATGGAGATTGGATTCTTTTCTTTGAACACGACCCCGTTACAAAAGCGATTAAGGTAAAAAAGGAGAAGGAAGGGTATACAATAAAGGAAACGATATCTTTATAGGTTTTTTCTGAGAGGATAGTCGTAATATTATAACCTGTTCGAACCTGTAAATAAAGAGAGGATACTTTGAGGCTGAAAGGTAAAGTTGCAATAGTAACGGCAGCAAGCAGTGACAGAGGGAGTGCTATTGCAGAGCTCCTGGCGGCTGAAGGTGCTACTGTTACAATCAATTATTTAAGAAACAAAAAAAATGCAGAATCCGTCTTAAAGAAGATTGAAAGCTGTGGTGGCAGGGCTATGGTGAGGCAAGCAGACGTTACCGTAAAAACGAGTGTGAACAAAATGGTCAAGGATACCATCAATAAATTTGGAGGCTTAGATATTCTTGTGAATAATGCACATGGAGTCATAACGCGAAATGTCTTTGAAGGCACTATGTGGAAGGAATTTGCAGATAATATGAACGGTACGATAAAAGGTGCATACAATTGCTGCCAGGCTGTAATTAGTGAGATGCAGAAGAAAAATTGGGGAAGGATAATTAATATAATGGACAATATAGTCAATGAACCTGTAAAAGGGTATACCAGTCACATAACAGCCCAATCCGCTTTGGTGGGATTTACAAGAAGCCTTGCAGTTGAACTGGGCAGTTTTGGAATAACAGTTAACTTGATAAACGCGGGTTTTACTTTAGCAAAAAAAACACCTCACGCGCCACCACGCATACAGAAAGCAATGGCTGCACAGACACCTTTGAAACGGCTTGCCCTGCCAATTGACATTGCCAAGGCGGTCCTGTTCTATACCTCTGACTTATCTGACTTTGTAACCGGCAATTGTTTATCAGTTGACGGTGGCAAGATAATGCGTTGATTTTAATTATTTTGTATAAAAAGCTCTTCATACTCAATACAATTCGACGAGGGAGGTGGTATTTAAATGCTGCAAAAACATGTAAGATATTGCACAAAGAAGGTACTAGGCACCATAAACATCGGGACTACGGAACTGGTTAACCGTTAACATAGATTTTCATGGTAAATAAGAACCCCTAATTTTATGAAGAAGAGGCCCCACAGAAATATATTTTTTTATTCTCCATCCATGGAAGTACACTATTCTGAAATTTTTCCATTTCCGTTAATAATGCGGGAAGATTTCT